>CAYMTI010000280.1:0-2343 GCA_964393315.1 uncultured Planctomycetia bacterium | reverse complement strand
ATGTTTTCTGCCGGACTAAAGAACCTCCTAAACTTATTTTTGCGGAACCGGAATTAAATCCTTCGGGTAAAACGGTTTTAACATCAATATGCTTTTCGGGCAGAACCACGTCCTTCCATTCATTACCACCGTCAACAGAGTAAGCTGATTTTATCTTAGGGATCGTATATTCCCCGGGCGAATATTTTGTCAGGGTATAAATTACTTTTCTTCCGGTAAACATAAAAAAGTCCATCCTAGAACTTTCGTTCCGTATAAGATCGAATCCCGAGACCGAGTTCTTTATATCCGGCATATTGACTTTAATGTTATCGTTGTAAAAGACACAAAATTTCAGCCTTATCGGATCTCCGACCATTATAGATCCGGGGCTTACCGAATATCTGTACCAGACCGCATTTCTAACGGAAAAAATCAGGACCGCCGATATCGCGATCAAAGAAAACACCGAAAATGATATGACTTTTAGTCTGGTCATCTGGCCCTGACCTTTCTTCTTCTGAAAAAACCTAACAGATCTTTGGAATAATCCTTTGAGGTATCTATATTGATAGAATCGATATTGATCGAATAAAAAAGATCTACCTTTTCCCGTTCTTTCTCAAGGGCTTCCAGCCTGTACTTTTCACGTACTGCCCTTTTAGCAGTATCTACTGAGTATCCGGTATTTTTCTCAGGATCATCAAGTTTGATAATTCCCACATCCGGCAGATCAAGGTCCCTGGGGTCAACAATCCGAACGGCTACAATATCATGCTTTCTGTTCGCTATGGATAAAGGCTTTCTGAGATTGTCAGCGTAAAAATCAGACACTAGAAAAGTTATTGTTCCCTGTTTCGAGGTCTTTTCCAGGCATCTGAGAGCCATAGGTATATCGGTTCCTTTCCCAACCGGATCCGCGTAAAGCATTTCCCTGATAATGCGCATTACATGCTTTGACCCTTTTTTAGGCGGAATATATTTTTCTATCCTGTCAGTAAACGAAATAAGCCCTACTTTATCGTTATTTTTCATAGCCGCCCCCGCCAGGACTGAGCATACTTCAGCGCCAAGATCTCTCTTTATATGATTTACAGATCCAAAATATCCCGAACGGGAAAGGTCAAGAAGGAACATTACCGTCAATTCACGTTCTTCCACGTATTTTTTAACATAGGGCTTGCCTTCGCGGGCAGTAACGTTCCAATCAATGGTCCTTATATCGTCCCCTATCTGATATTCCCTGACCTCAAAAAATTCCATTCCCCGGCCTTTGAACACACTTTTATACTCTCCGGCGAACATCTCGGTAACAAGCCTGGCAGTTGTTATCTGAACTCTTCTGATCTTAGCAAATATTTCGTCAGGTATCGTGGTTTTAAGCATGTTTTTTATTATTCGATCCCGGCCGCATATTCTATTCTTCCTTTTGACCCGATCAAATCTCTCTCCCTTTCATCTTTCTTACCCGGATAAAAACGATTTATCCTCACATGAACAGTTTCCTGTTTATATTTTTATATGCATTTTAAGGAATAGGTACGGTTTCAAAAACAGTACGGATTATATCTTCCGTTTGAATATCCTCCGCTTCGGCCTCATAACTGGGTATTATGCGGTGCCGCAAAACATCCAGACTTATCGCTTTTATGTCCTCGGGCGTCACGAAACCCCTGCCTTCAAGAAAAGCGTGGCCTTTTGACGCCAGGACAAGACTTATGCCCGCACGCGGCGACGCCCCGAGATTAATAAGCTTTTTTATATCCTGTAATCCGTATTTTTCGGGAAATCTTGTCGCGAAAACAATATCAACTATATACTTTTTCAGCTTTTCGTCTATATAGATCTCATCCACTACCTTTCTGGCTTTAATTATGGCCTCCGGGGAAACAACCGGGCTTATTTCGAACTTTTTATTTGTCTCCCCCATCCTGGTTAACACATCTATCTCCTCATCGGGCTGAAGATACTCTATCTTCACTTTCATCATAAAACGGTCGACCTGGGCCTCGGGAAGCTGATAAGTCCCCTCCTGGTCTACCGGGTTCTGCGTAGCGATCACTATAAAAGGATCATCCAGCTTGTAACTGTTTTCCCCTATCGTTACCTGGCGCTCCTGCATAGCCTCAAGCAAAGCGCTCTGGACTTTCGCAGGAGCACGGTTGATCTCATCAGCGAGAATGATATTCGCGAAAATAGGCCCTTTTTTCACGGAAAAACATCCATCCTTAGGATTATATATCAACGTCCCTATTATATCTCCCGGCAAAAGGTCCGGAGTGAACTGTATACGATGGAACTCGGCCTTTATTGAGCGAGAAAGGGGCATAATGGAAAGAGACTTAGCCAGACCGGGCACACTTT
>CAYMTI010000279.1:0-2366 GCA_964393315.1 uncultured Planctomycetia bacterium | reverse complement strand
GTTAGGATCATATTCTATTGACAGAACGGTTCCTTCAACGCCCTTTTTTGAATATTTAAAATCTATTAAACGGTACTTCCTTTTATGCCCTCCGCCTCGGCCATTAACGGTTTTTCTCCCGCGGTTATTTCTACCTCCCGATTTTTTCAGGCTTACGGTCAATGACTTTTCCGGCGACTTTTTTGTTATCTCCGAAAAATCCGAGACCGTTCCCCATCGCCGTCCCGGCGTCCTCGCTTTAAATTTCCTTACACTCATTTTAAGTTACCTCTATTTTATTGTTTGGTTTCAATGTGACTATAGCTTTTTTCCAACCGGTGGTCATACCCAGATGATATCTCACTCTTTTCTTTTTGCCTTTCACGTTAACTATATTAACATTCTTGACCTCAACTTTATATATATCTGATACAGCTCTTTTTATATCTATCTTGTTGGCTTTTTTATCTACTTCGAACAGATATTTATTGTACATCAGCATTCCGGACCCTTTTTCTGTACGAACCATCTTTTTTATCACATCGTGTACTATCTTCATTTTAACCTCTCAACTAAATTCAACAACGCTTCTTTTTCTATGACCAGGTTTTCTTTTAATAAAACGTCCCTGGCGTTAATATTTTTACCTTCTTTCAACGCTACCTTCGGTATATTTCGCAAAGCGAGCTTTATATTGTCCGTGGCAGCATTCACCACCACTAAAACGGAGCTATCCATATCCAAATTATTCAGTATATCCTTGGCTTCCTTTGTCTTAGCTTCTTTCAAATCCATTTTTACTACTACCTTTATACCGTTCTCACCTAGACGTGCGTTAAGAATGGAAATCAAAGCTGCCTTAAGGGTCTTTTTAGGCATAGAATACCCGTGATCTCTGGGTTTAGGGGGAAAGGTCACACCGCCATGATACCACAAGGGATTTCTTGATGAACCCACACGGGCTCTGCCTGTACCTTTCTGTCTCCACGGTTTTGATCCTCCGCCTGACACCTCTGCCCGGGTCTTTGCCGAAGCATTACCTTTACGGTTATTAGCTTCGTACATTTTCCTGGCTTCCCATAAAACAGTCATATTAACTTTTCCGTCGAACAGCTTTTTATTAATCATTATGGTCTCCACGACTTTTTCCTTGTTGTCATAAAACGGTATATGATTATTTATCTCTTTTATTTTTATTTTTTTCCTTCTTTTTTTTCAGTATCTTCCTGTTCTGCCGCCGTTTTCTCCTCGGGCTGAAGCCTTGGAGAAAGATCCTTTTTAAGCGCGTATTTGATAAGCAAATATGAATTATTAGCTCCAGGAACGGCTCCCTTGACCGCAATAGTATTATTCCCGCTATTAACATCAACTACCATAACATTATGAACCGTTTTCCTTTCATTTCCCATCTGCCCGGCCATTCCCATTCCTTTGAATACCCTGGAAGGATAGGAACTTTGACCGATCGATCCCGGAGCCCGATGACTTTTAGATCCATGAGTCGCTTTCCCTCCGCTCCAGCCGTGGCGTTTCATCCCACCCTGAAACCCTTTTCCTTTTGATACGCCAACAATATCCACATAATCCCCGACTTGAAAAATCGTATTCGTAACCACTGTACCCACCTCTACTTCAGAAATGGAATCGCAGGGGACTTCCTTAACATGTTTTTTTGGCGGAAGCTTCTTGGCTTTCAGAACTTCTCTCTGTGGTTTTTTGATACGCTGTTCCTTTGTATCTTCAAAACCCAACTGTACTGCCTCATATCCATCAGTTTCTTTGGTTTTCACGGCCTGTACTGTACAGGGACCCGTTTCTATAACGGTAACGGGAACCTTGTCCCCTTCTTCCGTAAATATCTGTGTCATTCCTATCTTTTTACCCAAAAGTCCTTGAATCATTTTGTTTGCCTCGCTAATATCTATATTCGGTTTCGGTCAAAAAACCAGTTTATTTAATTTCAACATCCACTCCGGCCGGCAGATCCAGTTTTCTTTAAGCGTCTATTGTTTTGGCCGTTGGATCCACTATGTCCATAAGCCTTTTATGGGTCTTTATCTCAAATTGCTCTCTGGATTTCTTATTCACATGAGGAGATCTTAACACGGTATAAAGTTCTCTCTTCGTAGGAAGCGGCACCGGCCCCAAGAGAGAAGCCCCTGTCTTTTTAACCGTATCCACGATTTCCGCCATGGAAATATCGAGTAATTTGTGATCGAATGATTTAAGTTTCAACCTTATTTTTGCCATCTTTGTTGTTTTTGCCATCTTTTCCTCACTAAAGATCTGATCTTATCGCGGGGAAGTATACTTCCCCGCGATAAGACATCCTTTTATTTATTCTATTATTTCGGAGATAACTCCGGCCCCTACAGTATGTCCGCCTT
>CAYMTI010000278.1:0-2372 GCA_964393315.1 uncultured Planctomycetia bacterium | reverse complement strand
ATTCAATGGTGCTGCGCGCTGAATTTATATCAAACGGCCTGGGCGAAACAGGAATGATAGTCAAAGCGGACACACCAAGGGTCGCTTTCATGGCCTTGTTATTGGCCGGGCCGCAGTCAATAATAATAAAATCGTATTTCTTTTCTTCAGATAATTTTAATATTTCTTCCGGCGGCCAGGGGGATTCGGTAAAAACGATATGGGGGTTGATTTTATTGGCTTCATGGCGCGCCCTTGCTTTGGCCCACATGGAAATAGTGCCTTGAGGGTCGGCGTCCACCACAAAAACAGAGTTTTTTCTCTCGGCCAAAGCCGCGGCAAGATTAAAAGCGATAGTTGATTTTCCCACTCCCCCTTTTTGATTGGATATGCTGATTATATGGCTCATGCCTATATAATAACCAATGAGCTTTTTAATGTCAAGCAGTATTTACAGCTTTTATTAAATATTTTTTTCTTTATATACAGCTTTCAGTATTTACAGCTTTACTGTTTTACCAAAATTGAGAGTGCTTTTTTGCGCGGTTTCTGCTATAATTATACAATAATGGCCGTAAAACCTATTGATCCGGACAAAATAGAAAGAGGGGATATCCTGCTTGTTCACACAAAACGCAGTTTTATATCTTTCCTCATTCGTAAATTCACCAAAAGCTACTGGAACCATGTCGGGATATTCGTCAGCAAAAAAGACCAATGGCCGAAATGGGTTATTGAAGCTCTGCCTGAAGGCATAGTCGGCCGGCCGTTTGAATTAAAATACCTTAAAGTCATAAGAGGGGATAGAGGCAGGATATTAAAAATAAATCCCTCAAAAAAGTTTCATATAGCGATAGTCAGAGCTAAAAATTTAAACTACCAACAGAGAAAGCAGATAAGCGGCAAGGCTTATCAATGGGCGCTGGAAGAAAGAGGGTATGATTTTCTCTTATTGATCTTAGGCATGCTTTTACATCTTCTTACTTTCAGAAAATTTAGGCCCCGCTGGTTAAACATAAAATCCCGTTTTATCTGTTCAGAGCTAATCAGCGTCGCTTTTGGCGAGATAGCCGGTATTGTTTTTGGCAAATACACAGCCTCAGGGTTTGTTACCCCGGCGGATATAGCTTTTTGCGCCCAAACTAAAGACGAATTAGAAATAATAATGTCCAATGCCAAAGAAAAAGACTAAAAAAAGAAGTTATGAAAAAGTGCGGTTTGAAATAGACCCTTACAACCGCCTTATTTTTTCAGAGAAAAGCAAAATAGGGGTCCCGCGGTTTAGATATGCGCTTGACGGATATTTTAAAACCGATAAAAACAACAATTTATCCTATCACATAAAAGCCCCGACGCCGCAAGGCGCCTGTATCCCGCATCAAATCAAACTCAGGGGCAAATGGTCCTTAACCGATGATCATAATTTACAGCTTACTTTAAATAAGTGGGGGAGACAGACCTTAGGCGATAAACTGACTTTGCAGGGTAAAATATTAGATATTCGCAAAAACTCTTTGCTTTTTTCAGTTACAACCAAAACAAAAGAAAACACCCAGTCAACCTACATTCTTAAACTTGCCGGCGCCTGGCAGGCAGACAAAAACAACCGTATCATATTTAAAGCAAAGAGAAGCAGGGGAAAGCACGACATCCTTACTTTTAAAGGCGCTTGGGAGATAAACAAACAACACCAGATTATTTATAACTACAAGAAATCTCAGCTTATCAGAAAACAAAAAAGTCTAAACACTTTAACCTTTAAAGGCTATTGGGATATACAAGACAAAACCCGTAGGTAAGATATCGTCGGAATAGCCCTATCATACGCTAATTTAAGCCATCATTTGCAGATAGCATATTTTTAATTTCTATCAAAAGATTATTCCGATAGAATAAAAAAATTGTTGCAAAACAAAAGGTTTTCCTGTATATTAAAACTATGCCTAAAAAAGGATCCTTAAGAGCAAGATTACGCAAGGCCGGTATTCGCAGCTATGATGTTCTTATCCACGATCAACCTAAAGAATGGTTGATAAAGAATTTTAAGCAGGGTGCTACTGACTACCCGGTCAATGTTGCCCGGCTTATGCGTAACATCGTCTGGCAGACCAGAGAAAGAATCGTTAAGGGTGAGAAGCCACCCTTAAGAGAACTCATCCGCACCTTTTGGTATATGTATATCAAGCCAACCCTTTCTCGTGCGGATTCCCTCACCAATGAAACCGACCAATACGCCCAGTTGATAGACAATATCGTCTATATGGTTAAAGATATCCAGGTGATGAGATATGAGGATATCGGCTTTCGCGATGAAAACCAGGCCCACAGAAGGGTAGGGGCTAATGCTAATATTATCCTTTTCTCAGAAAAGTTAGGCCATCAAGACTTTTTAT
>CAYMTI010000277.1:0-2378 GCA_964393315.1 uncultured Planctomycetia bacterium | reverse complement strand
GTTTTATTTATGTTACATAAACGAAATAGTTCGCTTCTCAACTTTAAATCACAATAATATATGATGTCCGGCCATAAAATTGTCTTTTTATCTTTAAATTTTTTTACGTCCTGTTCTGAAATAGTCCGGGTTCAGTTTTGCCACATAACACACTCATCTAACCCGAGTTTAGCGTATATATCGACAGATGGATCCGCAAACTCACAGTAAGCAGATAATATCTCTACCGCGATCGGCACCGGTTGATGCGCTAAAAGCATTATAATGGCTTTCTTAGCCTCAAGACTACAGGTGTTTGATAATAAAAGGTTCCCTATATCCTTTATAACCTCGTAGCTCAGGCAGTCATATCCCTCGGGCAGGATTGAATGACCGTGAATATACTCAGATACGGGATTAAATTCGTTTCCTGCCCTATCAAAACTCCCCGCTTTCATGCTTATGCTCCCTTTTTCCCGCATTTTATTAAGCATATCCCAGAATTCGCTTTCCAGCATAAAAACCCCCTTTTTTTATGTGCCTTCCTTATTGTCTCTATATACTTTTAGCCTCATTTTCAGAGGTTTTTCATGCATTTAATTTCTTTTTTTTTATCTTTTAAGCTGAGAGTATTTTTTTTTAGGAACTGGCTTTTTTGAACGGTAATTTGTTCATGTGAATCGCTATTCAGGAAATTTATTTCCTGAATTTGATATTATTACTTTTTTGCAAATGTTCAATTAATTAACTTAATTGGGATTATTACGCGCAGATATCGAGCAGGACGTTCTGCATCCTGTGGGTGTCGTCCATCCCATCGATCACAGGCGGACAAGTGTCAACCCCGGACAGTATTTTTCTGATCAACTCCCTGAGATCCTCATCAGTGGTATTTAAGATAACATCGAACTGCTCCCCCGAAGTAAGTTTTTCCCTGAGCTCTGTCTCATCCCGAGCCGAGACTATTTCACCGTTGAATCCCGCGGCGCGGAGTTTTCTGAGACCTTCTCTAAAAGCGGCCCCGTAGACCAGTGCGACCTTGTTCACGGAGTTCATCTGGATATCCATAGCCTTTGCCGGTTTTACGGCACCTTTTCGCAGCACGTTCTTTATTATAGCTATTTTATCGGCCATACGTTCGGTCTTGGACATCACACCGGATATTTTACCTTCGTCTTTTATTTTCGCAAAACGTTGGTTTCCCACGGCATGGCCGGTATATATAAGTATCGGCATCGTATATCCCCCTTTTCTAAGCTTTTCTGTAAGTACAATGCCATCAACTATTTCACTTCCCCTTGCAGGCGGCATACTGACATCAAGTATAGCTAGATCTATATCTTCTCCTTTGGTTTTCAGCTGCTCTGCCAAATCAAAAGCTTTCTGTCCATCCGGAACTGTCAAAACCGAATATCCCTCCTTTTGAAGAATATCTTTCATAAAATCCCGCTGTAACGGTTCATCATCCGCAAAAAGTATAAGTTTAGCCCCTTCTTGTCCAACACTGTTTCTTACCTGGGTATCTTTTTTAGCATCATCAGCAACCGGCTGTTTTTTCTTTTCCTCTTGGTATAAATCGATCGGAACTTTTCTATACGGAAACACGACAAATATATTAAGGCCTTTCTCTGAATCCTTTATAAACATCCTACCTCCGAAACTTCTGAGAGCCATTCGGGCCGCGGCAAGAGGATGAGGATCCGACACATCCCAGTTAAGAATATTCTGGACGATTTCCCCGTTATCGCATTTTACTTTCCGCAGAGCTTCTTTTTCGATATGACAGAAATTATTGCTGAACCGGATGCTTAGTTCTCTCGCTCTCTTATCGTTCTCGATCTCAATGGAAAGCCTTTTATCTTTAACATCCGTAGGTATTATAACCGAAGTATCGTCCTTATCCATACCGAGCGTAAACACTGTATAAACAACAAACCTGAAAAGATTTTCTCTCCCCGAAATAGATACCTGTTTCTTAAGCCCGGCTATCTCGTTTATACCTTTGAAGGTTATTGAATGCTGGGGGGAAAATCTTTTGGATTCACTAAAAGAGTCCGCCATTTGCCGCAATACGGGCCGAACAAAAAAGCCCATTGGCGGAGTATCCGCCTCCATACTCATTGAAAGCATGCCCATTATTTCCTTTATTCTGTGTTCCAATGACAATATACTTTCATGAGCTTTCCTTACAAATTTTGCTGCATCCTCTTCTCCTAATGGAATTATTCTTCTCATGATATTTTTAGAGGCACGCTCCATATCCTGGCACTTTAGAAATATTTCGTTAACCAGCTTTTCCTTCTGCCCGTCATCATACACCTCGGACGACAACCCTTTTGATGATTTCTGTACGGAAGAGACCTTCCTCGACAAGATCTCTCCATCCCATAATATTAGGT
>CAYMTI010000276.1:0-2380 GCA_964393315.1 uncultured Planctomycetia bacterium | reverse complement strand
AACCGTTCTGTCAATAGAATATGATCCTAACAGGAGCGCGAGAATAGCTTTGATCGAATATGCGGACGGGGACAAAAAATACATCATAGCGCCTGTTGATCTGAAAGTCGGGGGGAAGATATACTCCGGTTCCGGAGTTAAGATCGAGACAGGTACTTCGATGCCTCTAAGGGATGTTCCTTTGGGGACTCAGGTCTATTGTGTCGAGATGTACGCGGGCAAGGGCGCTAATATAGCGAGATCAGCTGGAATAACGGCCCAGGTAGACGCCAAGGACGGAAATAATGTTCATTTAAGAATGCCCAGCGGGGAAGTGCGGCTTGTCGGGGACGGTTGTTACGCTACCATAGGACAGGTAAGCAACCCGGATCATGAAAATATTTCATTAGGTAAAGCGGGGAGATCCAGATATCTGGGGCGAAGACCAAAATCCCGAGCTGTAGCCAAGAATCCGGTTGATCATCCTATGGGCGGAGGTGAAGGTAAATCTTCAGGTGGAAGGCATCCTGTGACCCCCTGGGGGAAGATAACCAAAGGATTAAAGACCCGTGACAGGAAAAAACAGACGAACAAGCTAATAGTAAAACGGAGGAATAAGTAATGTCGAGATCAATAAAAAAGGGTCCGTTCGTAGATGACCATTTGATGAAAAAGATAGAGAAATTAATAGAGACGGGAAGTAAAAAACCCATAAAGACATGGTCGAGACGATCGACTATTTTACCTGACTTTGTTGGGTTTACTATTTCGGTACATAACGGTAAGAAATTTATCCCGGTGTTCATAACGGAAAATATGGTAGGGCATAAATTGGGTGAATTCGCGGTAACCAGAAATTTCAGGAGTCATGGCGCCGCAACAAAGATTTCAACTGAAAAGACTTAGTTTCAGAAAAGAGGAGAACGAAATGCTTGCAAAGGCTAAAGCGAAATATGTGAGGATGTCGGCAAAAAAAGCCAGGTTGGTGGTAGAGCTCATAAAGAACAAGAATCTTGAGGAAGTTGCGTTTATACTTGATAATACGAACAAAAGAGCGTGCGGGGCCATAAAAAAAGTAGTTTTATCGGCTTTTGCTAACGCGAACCAGACAAGGTCGGAAAAACTTTTAATGACTGATGTCTATATATCCGGGATACAGATAGACGGCGGGCCGATGTTCCGTAGATACAGGGCGGCAACGATGGGCCGGGCTACCCCGATACGCCACAGGACATCTCATGTTTATGTTGAGCTGGATGAAGTGGCTAAAGAAAAACAAACAAACAAAAAAGAGGCAGGGAGCGAATAATATGGGACAAAAAGTTCATCCTTATAGTTTTCGTGTAGGAGTTATCAAAGATTGGAACAGCCGTTGGTTCGCGACTAAAGCGGATTATGCGAAAAAACTCCTCCAGGATCTTAAAATACGAGAGTTGATAAAAAAAGAGCTTTCAATGGCTCATGTTTCAAATATCGAGATAGAAAGAGCAAGCAGTAAGATACGCATAATAATACATTCGGGACGACCGGGTATGGTTATCGGGAGAAAAGGCGCTCAAATAGAGAAGATCAAAGAAGGGATCCATAATATAGTTGGCGATCAAAGTAAACTTCATATTGATATAAAAGAGGTATCTAATCCTGTTTTGAACGCCCAGATTGTTGCGGATAATATTGCTTTTCAGCTTGAAAAAAGGATAGCGTTCAGGAGAGCTATGAAAAAAACCATACAGGCACATAAAGACGCGGGCGGAGAGGGAATTAAGATAAGATGTGCGGGTCGTCTAGGTGGAGCGGAGATAGCCAGGGCCGAAGGATACAAATGGGGTAAGATACCTTTGCAGACATTGAGAGCTGACATAGATTATGGTTTTTCGGAAGCAAGGACGACGTACGGGGTCATAGGTATAAAGGTTTGGATATACCGGGGTGAAAAGTTCACGAGAGATTCCATTGCGGCCGTACAGAGAAAAGGTAAAGAAAAAGTAAAAGAAAATAAGGAGTAAGATCATCATGGCCTTGATGCCTAAAAGAGTGAAATTTAGAAAACAGCAAAGAGGGAAAAGAAAAGGGGCAAGTTTCTCTTCTAAACTTAATTTTGGGGAATTTGGTTTGAAGGCTCTTGATACGGGTTGGATAACGGACAGGCAGATAGAAGCGGCCAGGGTTGCGCTGATGAGAGAAACAGGGAGAGCGGGTAAACTCTGGATCAGAATGTTTCCCGACAAGCCTGTCACAAAACAGGCTGCTGAAACCAGGATGGGGAAAGGAAAAGGTTCGCCTTCCGGATGGGTAGCTGTGGTGAAAAAAGGCCGGGTGATGTTCGAAATGGAGGGGATACCTCTTGACATGGCCAGAGAAGCTTTTAGGCTGGCGGCGCATAAACTCCCGTTAACTACAA
>CAYMTI010000275.1:0-2388 GCA_964393315.1 uncultured Planctomycetia bacterium | reverse complement strand
TTATATTCTCTTTTTAGGCAAAGAGAATTCGGCGTCGGTTTCCTGCTGGGCGACTATAAATAACAGCTCGGGGGTATCCTACCGTGATTCCAAAGTAAGGATAGTGGCGGGTAACGTTAAAAGAGAAACAGCGGTACCCGTAATGAATGCTCGATATGCAATGGAAATGGATGCAGCTTCAGGAATTAATCAAACAGCGGAGCAAAGGTCATTTTTCGAGTATCATCGTTATGATATTCCGGGCAAGGTAACTCTGGGAAACAATAAATCTGTTCAGGCCAGACTTTTTTCCGCAACGGATATAGCCGTAACTAAGGAATATGAGACCAGAAGCAGGGCGGTGTATTATAGAACGTCTAATGGAACAGAAGGTTCAGTTGTGCCTGTAAATGTAATATTGAAAGTGGAAAATAATGAAAAGAACAGCCTGGGGATACCTTTGCCCGCCGGTACGGTGCGTGTTTATAAGAAAGAAGATAATATTAATGCCGGATTTATCGGGGAAGATAATATACAGAGCATACCTAAAAATGAAAAAGTCGAGATATCACTCGGGACGGCCTTTGATATAAAAGCATTAAGAAAACAGACTGATTATAAACAGATAGCGAAGAACCTTTATGAAACAGCCTGGGAAATAACCCTTCGTAATAACAAGGTAGAGGAGGTTGTTGTAAACGTTTACGAGTCTTTGCAGGGGAACTGGTCTGTTATCGGCAACAGTACGCCTTATGAAAAAATAGATGCGAATACCGTAAAATTCACTATTTCAGTCAAGGCAGGAAAAGAAGTTAAAATAAATTACAGGGTAAAAACAGGAATATAGGAGATAAGAGATGGATAGGTTTTTATACAAGTTAGAATGTTATCTTAAAAAACAGATATCCCGACGTACTTTTCTTAAAATATTGCTGGGAGGAGTTACCTATTTTATAGCAAACAATTCTTTCCTTAAATTAGCTTTTGCTAAGAGCGGTAACAGCAACGGGAGAAAAAGTAAGGACGTGAAAGGGGATCATGACCTTATTCTTGCTCACGGGAGCGATCCTTATAAAAATACCGTTAAGGCGGTGGAGAAGATGGGGGGTATGGGTAAATTTGTAAGTAAAGGGGATACAGTAGTCGTTAAACCCAATATAGCCTGGGACAGGTCACCGGCACAGGCTGCAAATACCGATCCGCAGGTAGTAGCGGCCATAGTTGAGATGGCATATAAAGCTGGAGCGAAACGAGTTAATGTGTTTGATGTCACCTGTAATAATGAAAGACGTTGTTATGATAACAGCGGGATAGCGCAGGCGGCTAGAGATAAGGGCGCTAATGTATATTTCCCGGATCACTGGAATGTGGTCAAGGCTCATTTTCCAGAGAAAAGTCCTATGGAGAACTGGCCTATCATCAAAGATGCCGTGGATTGCGATGTTTTTATTAATGTTCCGGTATTGAAACACCACAGTCTTAACAGGCTGACTTTGTCCATGAAAAACCTTATGGGTGTGTGTTCAGGAACCAGGGGGATGATGCATGTTGATCTTGGGAGAAAATTGGTAGATGTTACGGGATTCATTGATCCGGATCTGACAATTATTGATGCTACGAGATATCTTGATAAACACGGGCCCAGTGGAGGGAATCTATCTGATGTTCAAAAACTCGATAAGATCATAGTCTCTACGGATCCGACGCTTGCAGATACTTTTGCCGCACGGATGGTAGGTGTGGAACCTATGAACGTACCAAATATAAAAAATGCCATAGAAAGAAAAATAGGCAACAGCGATATTGCGAATGCTGATATAGTCAAGATAGAAGTCTAAAGGCAGAGGAACGGAGGATATATTCCATTATCTGTGGAAGGAGAAGAATGCGAAAACTTATAGTCCTGCGCAGGCTTAGTCAGGTAGTTTTTCTTTCTTTTTTCATATATGTCCTGTGGTCAACTACTTATCCGATGCGGGGCGTTATCGGCCCCGGTATACTGTTTAAAGCAAACCCTAATATAATGGTATTCACTTCTATCGCCGAAAGGTTTATCCTGCCGGGGATATTGCTGGCGTTTGTTATCCCTGTGCTGACCTTTATATTCGGACGTTTTTTCTGCGGATGGATATGCCCTCTTGGAACTTTGATCGATCTGACAGGGGCGCTTAAGAAGAAACGCGCAAATGTCGGATATAAATCCACCGGGAAAACATATTTGATAAAATATGTTATTCTGGCATGTATTGCGGCGGCTTCCGTTTTAGGTATACAGATAGCCTGGGTATTCGATCCCCTCGTTCTGACGGCAAGGTTCATCTCCTTGAATTTTATTCCCTCGTTCACTTTGTTTTTCAATCAACTTTTCATTTTTCTCATAAGGGATCTTGGCCAGACAGGCGCGGTATA
>CAYMTI010000274.1:0-2396 GCA_964393315.1 uncultured Planctomycetia bacterium | reverse complement strand
GTAAGGTAGTATACAAAGATTATTCAAAGGGAGGAGCTCCTGTAGTGAGAGAATTTAATATAAATCTGGATGAGGAGTTTACCGATATCACCGATCCTGAAAAACTGGTCGGTTTGATAGTGGTTAAAGCCTTGATGGGGACGCCGATAGCGGCTTTAACTAATTTCGATCTTGGCGCGCTCCAAGGGACAATAGGGGATACTTTAGATACGGCTCAAAAGGTTACCACTGGACTTGTTACGACTGCCGGGAAGACATTAGGCGTAACTACGAAGGAAACGCAAACTGTTGTAGAAGGGACCACACAAACATTGAAAAAAACGGCGGCGGACCTGACTAAATCTCTGAAAATACCTTTTGGCGATAAATCCGAAAAGTAGGAATTAGGAAGTATAATAGTTATATAAATATAAATAAGGAGGGATTTATGGGAGGACTTATCGGATTAATAATTCTGATACTTGATGTTATCGCTATTATCGACGCAGTAAAAAGTCCAATGGAAACGGGGAAGAAAGTTCTTTGGATATTATTGATAGTTATTTTACCGGTTGTTGGTTTGATCTTGTATTATCTGTTGGGGAAAAAACAGGCAGCCTAGAAAAGAAAGGAGATAGAGATGGCCATTAAGACAGCAAAAATATTTTTTTGCCTGATAGTGTCTTTTGTGATGTGCGGGGCTGTTTTAGCTTACCAGGTTCCTTATGATTATTCCAATGTACGTTATTTTTACGTATTCGGTTCGGAAGGGGATAAATTTATGGGCGCGGAAGACAGTGAGCAGGTACTTATAATCGATGTTCCCGCGACGGAACCGGGAAAGGTCACTATCGGAGTGTATGATCCCGATACGGGGGGAAAAGAAGATTGGAAAGTTCCTAATAATGAGTGGGACACTGAATGTGAATTCGCGGTATACGGCAGGAATATGCTTGATAAAAAAGTGTTCGGTCAGAATGACATTTATGATCAGGAGATCTATACTTTTGGTCCGTATGATAAGACCCAGGGGGAGAAAAAAGGTGACTTCTATCGGTTTAAACTTGTAGTAAAAGGGCTTAGCGGAGATGACCAGAACATGTTCAAGGTCATGATATCTCCGGAAGGGTCTGAAGCTTTTGTTGAGAACATAACTTTCAGACTTTTGCCTCATCAGGGAGATGAAATGTATTTTTATCCGGAGATACCCGAAGGTACGCGTCAGATCGTAGTTGAGAATTATGATCTTGACAAGACGGGAGGATTCAGTACGCTGCAGGTAAACGCTTTAAGTAAGAAAATGGATATCAATGATTCTGAAAGCGGTCAGTGGAGCCGAACGTTCATCCCTGTAGAGACAGAGACCGGCGGGAGAATGGTATATATAATAACCAAAGGTACGCAAACGCGGGGTTGCGGATGGAAGACGGCAAAGGAAATCCCATACCTTTGTATTTCAGGGAGGGTAGTCCGCCGGTCTCAAAAACGGCGGCGCCTGTGATCATTCCGGAAAAGCAGGCTCCCGTACCGGATATGAAATGTAACAAGTTCACTTTTGACGCCACGGATTCTTATGACATTGACAAACAGAAGCTTACTTATTTATGGAATTTTGGCGACGGGAATACCAGCTCTGAGCCTGTTGTTACACATATATACGAGAAGGGCGGAAAATATACTGTATCACTTACCGTTAAAGATGATTCGGGATTGCCTTGCGATAACGCTACTACTACTCAGACCATATATGTTAATACACCTCCTCAGGCGGATTTTTCGGGACCTAAACTTGTATGTAAGGATGATAACGTTACTTTTGACGCCTCAGCTACTAAAGATGATACTCCCGATAAAGTTTCTTATATGTGGAACTTTGGTGACGGTACCCGTGGAGAGGGAAAAAGAGTGACCCATAAATATTCCAAAGGCGGAGTGTACAACGTGACTTTGACCGTTGACGATAATGCCGGGACAAACTGTAGCGTAGATAGCATTATTAAGCAGATGAGGGTTAATACTTCTCCTGTGGCAGCCGCGGGCAGTGATATTACGATGTGTCTGGATAATCTGGATGATGAATATTCTGTATCCTTTAGCGGGGCAGGATCTAAGGACCCTGATGGGGATAGTCTGCGATATGAGTGGGACTTTGGGGACGGGTCTACCGCAACCGGGGCGGAAGTTGTTCATCTCTATAAAAAAGGCGGAATATATAAGGTAACTTTAAATGTTGATGATTCATCAGGCGTTGCTTGTTCAAACGATAGTGACACATTAACAGTGAATCTCAATAAAACACCTTTAGCGTCAGCGGGTTCTGATAAGAAGGTATGTACGGGTCAAAGTATTTCTTTTGACGGTACCGGGGCTAAGACGGAAGCAGGTGAGACCTTGGTTCTCTTTTTAAGAGTCCAGGT
>CAYMTI010000273.1:0-2399 GCA_964393315.1 uncultured Planctomycetia bacterium | reverse complement strand
GGAACCGTTATCATATATCTGGTAAACTGTGTCGTACATAAAGGCAAAATGTTCGTTAGGCTGTATTATCCCGCTTTCCGTTATCCGAAACCTCTTCCTGTCCTGAAGATTATCATCGGGATTTTCCACGTTAGGGTCAAAAGATTCACTAGACCCAATGCCATACTGTATAGAAAGCTTATTGTATCCGTCAAAACCAAGAGGATTATCTATCGTATGTAAAAAGCCTACTGCAAGCCCGTAAGCATCCTTATACTCTTCATCATTACCACTGGAATCTAAATAGTCACTTCCTTTTATCACTGACGGGTTGAACCAGAACATACCTTTCCCTATCGGCATAGGTATATCATAAAAACGTATATCAAGACTGTTTTTCGCTATTTCGCCTATTTTGGGCGAACTCATTTCATCCGTGGACCCTCCGAAATAAGCTACCGCAAGTTTAGAGAACTCACCCAGCTGTATACCTTCCACCCCGCCCCCGTATCCACTCATGTTAAAAAAATAGTAATCTATAATGTGAATATCATGCCTCCTGTAAAACCGTTCCCCGGCCCAGAAAGAAACACCGGGAGCCCAATCGAAATTCCCCATTTCACCATAAGCTTCGCGCAGCGCGAACTGGTCGTTCACGGTATCAAAATTGGTATATTCTAATGTTTTGTAGGCTATCCTTACATCTGTCCTGAAAAACGGATCTTCCGGGGACAAAGTCCCGAAATCCTTAATGAACAGGGCTTCACCATAAGTTTCCGTTTCGTTCCCGAGACGGTACTTTGCTCCCGCTCCCGGAGCCTGGAAAGCTATCTGATGTCCACCTTTACCGTTAATGCCGAACCCTGACCTCAAATATCCATGATATTCAAACCCTTTTGTAATTGATTCAAAGGAATTATAAAGTTTGTTAGCGGCCTGGCGTTCCTTATCGGTCTCTTTGCGGAATTGGGTAACATTTTTTTCCGTCGTGTTCAATTTTTCCTCGACCACGGTAAGCCTTTCCTCCAATTTACTAATAATATCATACGCGTACTTAAGTTTATCTTTCAGGAGTTTAACTTCGTCCTCGGGGTTAAGAGCAGAAGCGGAATCTGAAAATAAAAGGACAATAGCGACTAAAAAAAAAGAACAGAAGATTTTCTTGAATACTCTCACGAACACCTCCTATTTTGCACAAACGAAACATTAGATGTTAATGACTGTTGTGACAAATTTACCGGAAAAACTTTGGTTATTATCCTCATCAAACATCTCCAGTATCTTCGGTTTTTTTGTGCTCACTCGGCTGTAACTGCTCTTTTTTTTAACCATATTTACCCTGGCATTATCTGTTCAAATACTATTTCTTCTTATTTTTTTGCCTGGCCATCTTTAGGAAATTATATATATAATCCCTACCCTCGTTGTACGGAGCTTTTATCTCTGAATGGAACTGCTCGCCGTAAATCATACGTTCTGTATTTTTAATAGCCTGTATATACGTAGAGGCAGCAAGCACTTCATACTTTTCAGGAAGTTGCGCTACCGCCCATCCGTGTATCTCGACCGCGGTAAAAGGATCCGGTATTCCCTCAAATACGGGATCTTCTTTTTCTATTGTTATTTCCGTTCTTGTCTTCGCCTTTTCCAAAGCGGTAATATCATCCCACCCCATACTGCTGGCGTAAGTATATCCATATGCCATAGCTAATTGCTGATGCCCGCAGCATATTCCTAGTATGGGGATATCGCTTTTTCGTATTATCTCATATTCACCGTTAAACTCGAACATCGGAAGGTTCTGATAACCGGCGTTATTCCCGCTTAGTATTATCGCTACCGGTTTATGCTCTAGCTTTTCCAGAATATCCATAGAGATCTCGTAATGCGGAACGGTAAGCGTCTTGAGGCCCAGTCCCAGGCTTTCAACATGTTCGGCAAGAGCCGAAAAAGTGAACCCGTTCTGCTGATTTCCCACAATAAGGACATATTCTCCTTCCGGAGCGTCCGGGATATCAGGCTGTCCGGGAGAATAGAACGTCACCGCGTTTATCTGGGGGGAATAACCGTGCCAACCCGTTATAAGAAGCCTCAAATACCTCGTCTCTACTGGCATAAGAAAATCAATTATATTTCTGAATGTTTCGTTGTTCTCTATTACCGCTCCTCTTATCCCGTACCATACTTTTCCGTCAGGGCTCATCTGCCATCCAAAATCCTTGAGCCACCCTTCGTATCCTTTTATGTTTGATAACATCCACACCCTGGAAATAACCCTTTTTTCACCCAGATCGAACGTAACCCACTGCACCTCACTCCCCGGGGGTGTCCCTCTCCAGAACGTATCCTGTCCGGGATCATCGAGATCCGTTATATTCTTAGCGTTCTGACCACTTGAGACTTTGACTTCGGAAACGGGG
>CAYMTI010000272.1:0-2399 GCA_964393315.1 uncultured Planctomycetia bacterium | reverse complement strand
TGAAGGGATTGCCAAAGGGGGTAGTGTGTTTACCCTTGACGTTTATCTCCATAGGCGAACCCCTGTTCCTTGAAAAAATCCCTTAGCATATCAGTTATACCTTTCTCATCATCAACAATTAATATCTTTATCATACCTGTCCTTTTCTTTATCTTGTTCGATTTGAGACAATATATCCTTTTTCAAAATTTCTATGCTTTTGCCGGCTTCCAGAGCTTCTTTTTCCGTCAATGACAATATCTCTAGCGCTCTTTTGTATTGCTGTCGCAAATCTTCAGTCTCCATAGCATCAACATCTTTCCCTTTAGAAAGCTCTACTAGAAACCCCGTTTTTACCGTTATTTTATTAAGTTTGTTCACTATATCATGAAAACTGTTCCTTATATTATCCATAGTCTTTTCCTTTACTGTTGATTTTTACCTTTTATTTCCTCAATGGCTTCCTTCAGATCCGATATGGCAATGGGTTTTTTAATTATCATTTTGGCCCCGCATTTGAGCGCCTCACTGCAATCCTCTCCTTTTTCAAGGCCCGTCAGCATTATCGCTTTAACATCCGGGTTAAATTCAAGCGCCTTTTTTAAAATATCGACGCCATTATACTGTTCTCTCAAATTTATATCAAGAACAACTATATCAGGCGAAAAGTCTTCTAAGCACTTAAAAGCTTCTTTTGAATTGGAAGCCCCCCTCACATCAAATCCGTGACTTTCCAGGTACATAACACAGGTCTCGCGAACGTCAGGTTCGTCATCAACCACTAATATTCTGGACATATATCACCCCCTCCGGGTTCTATCCCGCTTCTTCTCCCACAACCGGAAGATCTATCGTAACGGTCGTCCCTTCGCCCTCCACTGAATCATAATAGATCCTGCCGTCATGAAGCTCAACGAATCTACGAAGCATATGTACCCCAGCTCCATACCCGGATTTGATACTTGAAGCTTTCGTGGTAATATAAGGAACAAACGCTTTCACCTTGTCCAGTATCTCCGGGGGCATACCGTCACCATTATCCTTAATAACTATATGAATAATATTCTTTTCCGGATCAAAAGAGACCGAAAACTCTATTTCTCCTTGATGATCCTTATTATTGAGCGTCTTTTTCATAATAGCATCATACGCGTTATCCAGTATAATGTAATACATCTCCTGTAAATAAGCGATATTAGCGAATGTAAGCGGGACATCGGAACTCACATTCTTTATTATCTTTATCTTCGCAAAATCAGTATTTTTATATTCAACCATCTCTATGGCCAGATCAAAACCGTCGGAAACATCCAGAAGTTCATATTTTTGTTTATCTTTACGGGTAAGCCTTAATAACCCCCGGGCGATTTCTCCGCCCCTTATGGCATTCTCTTCTATCCTGTCTATGGTAGTAGCGATCTGTTCCATTTTGTCCTTATCGCCCGGCGACAAGTTACTCATGTCTATCCTTGACAAAATATCCTTAGCCAATCCGGCCGGAAAAGCTATCGCGATGAACCTGTTATTGAACTGATGACTCATACCGTCAGCCATCTGATTCATACGTTTCCTGGTATTAGCCTGCAGCAGTTCTGTTTGCGTCTTATTCAGGTCCTCGATAAAAAGAGCGTTCATAATGGAAAGTCCCACATTGACCCCCAGCGTCTTGAAGACCTCTATATCCTCATCGGTATAGACCTCATAAGAGCTCCTCTCTCCCAGGACTATAGCGGCTATAAGCGTATCATGATAAAAAGAAGGGATTATTACCGCAGCACCTATAGCCTCCATTTCGGATTCCACTCTAGCCATTATTTCTCCGCTTTTCATGTTCAGGCTGAATTTCAGTTCTTCTTTGACCACAGGCATCTTTTTTTCAACAAGATAATCTATCAACGCTCCGTCTTTTTCCACTCGGTGGCTGATATCAAAACAATCTTTTTTATTCCCGGAGATCATTGTACTTTCCAATATATAACTCTCCCCTTCCCTCTCCAGAAGATAAATACTTGCGTAATCAACTTTCACCAGCTCTATAACCTCGGTTAGCACCATACCGGTCAATTCCTGAAGCGTCCTCACCTTTTTAATATCCTCAAGAAAGTCACCCATTATCTGAAGCATGCGGAGTTTCTTGATCTGTATGGCCTTTTCCGCTTTTGCTTTCAGGTATAGATACAAATACAGACCGGCTATAGCAAATACCGCGCTCGTAACCGCGGGCACCATCCACCAATCCGCTCCAACAGCCTTTTCCAGCCAGGGTCTGAAAAAGTGTCCGCCTAAAAACGGTATCGACAATATAGGAAGATAGACAAGCACGAATATCAGGGTCCTTACCGCGACTATTTTTATATCAAGCAAACGGTATTTTATAATAGCGTACGCAATGGACACCACCCACAAAGAAATGAAAATAT
>CAYMTI010000271.1:0-2433 GCA_964393315.1 uncultured Planctomycetia bacterium | reverse complement strand
AGTTATCCCTTTTCTTTTATCCCCCCTCAGACACACTCAATTATACACTCCCTATCAGAGATATCACCTGTAATAAGAAAGGCCGGAGTAAAATACTCCGGCCTTTCTTCAGTCTTATTGATAAAACTGCTATTTTAGTATTTAGTATCTCTTTCTCAGATCAAGTTCGGCCTGCATATCATTTTGCGCTTTCTTAAGAACAACAGCGGGATCGGCATTTCTTAGAACTACCATTTGTATAGCGTGATTAATAAATCTAGCGCTTGAATCCCATGAAAGAACAGGAGGCGGGCCTTTAGAGTCTTTCGCCTGCTGCTGAAGTATCCGTTTATAATCCACATCCATAGGAAGTTTTTTCCAAGTATCCATATTCGGAGGCAAATAAGAATCTTCCGTCTCAAGACTTGCTTCGTATATTTTAAGTTGGTTTTCAGAATTGAACAAATATTTAATAAATTCCCAAGACTCTTTCTGTTTAGTGGATTGCTTGAAAACTGTCAGTACTCGACCGCCTATAAACGCCGTCCGGTTCCCAGAAGGTCCTTTGGGAAGCATTGCTATGCCCCATTTTCCCGCTATTTCCGGAGCCCCCACCGTAAGACTTACGATCTTCCAGTTACCGCTAATAGCAAGCGGATAATCACCCGTTCTCAAACCCTGCTCCAGAGGCACTACCGTACGAGGAACGCCTTCTTTATACAACTGTCCGAAAAAACCGAGAGCATCAGCGGCTTCCGGGGTATTTACGTTCACTTTGGTGTGGTCTTCGTTGTAATAAGTCCCGCCTGCCTGCCACAAAAAAGGTGAAAATCCTATCCATTCCATAGATCCCCAGTCAATGACCATTCCTTTATCATTGGCCTTAAGCCCTCTTAAGGTTTCAAGCAGTTCATCCCACGTCCTTGGCGGCCTGTCGATTATATCTTTTCTGTAATACATCACCTGGACGGATATATCAAAGGGTATACCGTAAACTCGCTGTCCTATCTGCGTAGAATCCAGAAGCGCCGGAAAGATCTTGGATTCAATACCAGCAAAATCTTCAGAATATTCCCCCTTAAGATCGGTAAGCGCTCCAAGTTCCCCGAATTCCATTCCCCATGTAAGCCCCATAGTCCCTATATCCGGGGTAACTTCTCCAGCGATACTGGTCAAATATTTACTATGCGCGTTTCCCCAGGATATCGCCTGGCATATAACTTTTATCCCCGTTTCCCGGGCGAATTCAACCGCTATCTCGTTTATTACCTTTGCCTGGGCTTCCGAACCCACCAACCACATAATTACTTCATCAGATTTCGCGCCTTTATTATTACCACAACCAGCCATAGCAAAGCATAATACCGCGGCCATAA
This sequence comes from uncultured Planctomycetia bacterium, assembly GCA_964393315.1. Taxonomy (GTDB): domain Bacteria; phylum Omnitrophota; class Gorgyraeia; order Tantalellales; family Tantalellaceae; genus CAYMTI01. Next base: position 1,078 of record CAYMTI010000271.1, on the reverse strand, counting down.
ATACAGAAAAAATACTTTTAAGAAACGACATCTATATTACCTCCTTAAAACTTAAAAAATAATAATTACAGTTTATTTGCTTTTATACCTTAGCGAAAAAATCCTGAGTTACCAATCCCCCCGCTCCAATAGCAACTACATTTTCACCAAGACTGGTGGGAAGTATTTTGACGACTTTAACTGATTCTTCATAAGCCCATTTTCTTACGGATTTTCTGACAGAAGAAAAGAAAATATCTCCGGCCTTTTCTATCCCCCTGCCCACGACAACTACTTCAGGATTAAAAAGATTTATTAAAAACGCAATTTTTACTCCCAGGTAACTGCCCGCATTCTCTAAAAGGCGTTTCGCGAACTCATCACCTTTTTCCGCGGCTTCAATTACAAGTTTAAGATCTATTTTATCTATATCGCCTCCACTGAGGTCCTTTAACATCGTATCCGCGTCCCCGTTTTCTTTGAGATAGGCTTTTACCGTAGGTTGTATTCCAAGATCTATACCTCTGCTTCTTAAACAGCATCCGTACTGGTAACTGGCCCAACAATCGTCATCCCCTTTTTTCTCGGGATACGGAGGGTTCAAATTCAATTCTCCCGCACTCTTTGTCGATCCGTAATATATCTCACCTCTTATTATCAATCCACAGCTTGAATCCGAACATAAAAAAACAAGATTTTCAGCGGTTGAACCGGCACCGACACCCGCCCATCTTTCGCCAAACCCCGCAAGCGTAGCGTCATGTTCTATTACCGCCGGTACGTTAAAATTCGTTTCAAGCTGATCCAAAAGGGCCGTATAACTCACTATCTGTTCGTCTTCAACGGCATACCTGACCATACCCCTGTACCGGTCAAGTACGCCCCAAATCCCCACACCGATACCTCTTATTTTTTTTCTTGATATCTCCGCTTTCTTTATCAGAAGCTCCGTCAGATCCAGAACTTTTTCCGTAAGCTTATCAAATGACTCTTCTTCTTTTTTCACGGATTCCTGTGCAACCACTTTACCTGTAATATCCATTACAACGCCTACAATAGCCGAATCTATGGTTATCTGAGGAGACCCAAGATCTATCCC
>CAYMTI010000270.1:0-2440 GCA_964393315.1 uncultured Planctomycetia bacterium | reverse complement strand
TCCTGATAAAGGACAGAACCGGTAAAATATCCAGGACAAAATATAAGGAAGAATAACATGCCAGAACAGGGGAAGAACAGTAAGAGCAGATATTTGGCCGGGGTAAGATCCCCGATGGACATAAAAAAACTTGAGGTGCCCGAACTCAAATCGCTTGTGGCGGAGATAAGGGAGAAAATAATAAAGGTTACTTCAGAAAAAGGAGGTCATATCGCCTCAAGCCTGGGAGCGGTGGAACTTACTGTAGCGCTTCATTTCATACTTAATAGTCCGAAGGATAAAATAGTTTTTGACGTAGGGCATCAGGCATATGCGCATAAATTATTGACTGGAAGATATAAAAATTTCAATACCTTAAGAGAATTGGGAGGGATAAGCGGTTTTCCCAACAAAGATGAAAGCGAGCATGATCCTTTTACCTGCGGGCATAGCGCTACATCGATATCTTCCGCCCTGGGACTCGCGTTGGCGAGAGATATGAATAAAAAGGATTCAAAGGTATACGCTGTTATCGGAGATGCTTCATTGGCTACAGGACTGGCTTTTGAAGGGATGAACCATGCAGGGCATATGAATACGGATCTGGTAGTAGTTTTGAACGATAACGAACATTTTATTTCAAAACCCGTAGGGGCTTTAAGCCGTTATCTGAACACGGTCATAACCAATCCGATCTATAACAAGGTCAGGGATGAAACTGAGAATGTGATAAAGCATATTCCCAAACTCGGGCCGGTAACGGTGAAAACGGTTAAAAAGATACAGGAAAGCATGAAAAGCCTCCTGGTTCCCGGCATAATTTTCGAGGAACTGGGGTTCAGGTATTTCGGGCCGGTCGACGGTCATGATATTGAACGGCTCATAGCGATGATAAAGAACATTAACAATTTGAACGGCCCGATTTTTCTGCATGTTATCACAAAAAAGGGGAAAGGGTATAAATACGCGGAAGAAAGGCCCACGGATTTTCACGGGGTATCTTCTTTTAACGTACGTACAGGAGAGATAAAAGGGGAAAAAGCTAACGCGAAGTCCTTTACGGGATATTTTTCCCGGAAGATCGTGAAGATGGCGGAAAAAGATGACGGGATTGTTGCTATTACCGCCGCGATGCCTGATGGTACAGGGCTTCATGCCTTCAGCGAAAAATTCCCGGAAAGGTTCTTCGATGTGGGAATAACGGAATCCCATGCGGTCACTTTATCAGCCGGACTTGCACGGGGAGGTATGCGTCCGGTGGTAGCCATATATTCGACTTTTCTTCAGCGGGCATATGACCAGATGATACATGATGTAGCATTGCAGGATCTTCCCGTGATCTTTTGTGCCGACAGGGCGGGAATAGTCGGAAAAGACGGGCCGACACATCACGGGATATTCGATATTACATATTCGCGCGGTTTGCCGAATTTTATAGTTATGGCGCCGAAGGACGGAGCGGAGCTGGAGAACATGCTTGAGAAAGCTTTGGAATGGAACAAGCCTGTTTTTATAAGATATCCCAGGGCGGAAGCCGTGAGCGTAGTAAGCTCTTCGTCCTGCGTGCCGCTGCAGAAAGGGGTATCAGAGACCTTGCGAAAAGGCGATGACATGGTCTTCCTGGCTGTAGGGAGTATGGTAAACACAGCGCTGAAAGCGGCGGATATACTTTCAAAAGGGGGGCTGGAAGCGGAAGTCGTTAACGCGAGATTTATTAAACCTCTGGACAAGGATATGCTCGAAAGGCTGGCTCGTTCAGGAAAAAAAATATATACGCTGGAAGAAGGTATAGCTCCCGCCGGGTTCGGCAGTTCCGTTCTTGAGTTTTTTATGGCCGAAAACATTAAAAATGTAAATATTAAATGTCTGGCTCTTCCCGATGTGTTTATCAAGCATGGATCGAGGGAGGAACTTTTGCGGGAATATCATCTTACGCCGGACGAAATAGCGCTTATAGTAAAGGCGGAGAAATAATATGGGATCGGACCTGAAATTGAAAATAGATAAAGAAAGATGCAAAGGGTGCAAATTCTGCGTTCAGATATGCCCTAAAAAGGTTCTTGAAGTCGACGGAAGGCTTAATAAAAAAGGGATGCAGTATGTAACGATAAAAAACCCGGATAAATGTACAAAATGCGGATTGTGCGCCATGGTATGTCCGGATTGCGTTATTGAGATATTAGAGGAAAACAGGGATAAAAAATGAAAAAAAAGTATTTATATACGGGAAACGAAGCTTGCGGGGAGGGCGCGATAAAGAATGGATGCCGGTTTTACGCGGGATACCCGATAACGCCTCAGAATGAACTGACCGCTTATATGTCCAGAAAAATGGAGGAAGAAAACGGAGTTTTTATCCAGGCGGAAAGCGAACTGGCCGCGATCAATATGGTGTTTGGAGCTTCCGCTTCCGGGGCGAGGGCTATGACTAGTTCCTACAGTCAGGGAATAAGTTTGAAAC
>CAYMTI010000269.1:0-2451 GCA_964393315.1 uncultured Planctomycetia bacterium | reverse complement strand
GGGGTGCTTGTCAAAAGAGGCGACAAGGCAGGGGTAATGAAGGCGCTTAGGGAGTTTTCGGAGAACAGGGAAAAAATAAGAGAATACGGAGAAAAGGCTTATTTAAGAGTAAGAGAAAGTTTCGCGTTACAAGAAACCTTAATGGCAAAAGAAAATCTTTACAGTGAAATTCTGCAAACGGATTCAAGGAATGAAAAAACATAGGTGTGAAAAGTATTATCAATAACTAAAAAAGTGAAGGGGAGAATGCGGGAAAACGAAGGTTTGGAAAAAAAAATACTACTTTTTACCGGGGATATTTTATTACTGTTGGTGGCGATATGGCTTTCAGTAGCGATAAGACTTAACTCCGTGAATGTGGTCACGTATTATACGGGAGCGACTGTTTTTGTTGTTATAAGCTATCTGTTGAGCTTTTATATCTTCGATCTTTATGATCTTAAATTCAGGGTATACCATACGGATTTTCTGACCCGCTTTTTTGTGGCGCTATTAGTGGGTACGCTATTGACGGGGGTTATTTTCTATGTGTCAATGCATTGGAAATTCGGACGCGGTATAGTTCTTTTGAACGCGGTTTTTGTAACGTTTTTTACACTCTTATGGCGGGCGATATTCAGACAGTTTCTTGTCGCCGGGCGAACAAAGAAACGGGTATTGATAGTCGGTGCGGGAGCTTCCGGGCGGGCGATGTGCCACCTGTTGCAGGTAAGCGATGACTATGATATAGCAGGGATAGTGGATGATGACCCAAAAGTGCAGGGTAAGGATGTGGCCGGATATCGGGTTTTAGGAGGTTCCTCGGTTATTCGTGAGCTTGCCGATGGAAAAAAAATAGATGTAGTTATAGTGGCTATTACCAACGAGAAAGAGAAAGAGCTTATCTCAAGTCTTCTTGCGGTTAAACTCAGAGGAATAGGCGTATATGATATGCAGAGTGTATATGAGAGGATTACTGGTAAATTGCCTGTCAGTCACCTGAGAGAGGGCTGGCTGGCTTACGCCGATATTCACGGGATCGATAACGGGATATATAAGGTACGTGGTAAAAAACTTTTATCCCAGGTTTGCGCGGCAGGGCTTTTTATGGTTACCCTTCCTTTGTCGTTATTGGCTATACTTATCATAAAATTGGATTCTAAAGGGCCGGTATTTTTCAGACAGAAGCGTGTCGGGCTTGACGGGAAAGTGTTTGAGATAATTAAGTTCAGATCCATGGTCTGTGACGCCGAAAAGAACGGAGCTATGTGGGCTGTGGATGAAGATTCAAGGATCACAAGGGTCGGCAGGTTTTTAAGAAAACTGCGGATAGACGAATTGCCACAGCTGTTGAATGTGATTAAGGGCGACATGAGTCTTGTGGGCCCCCGGCCGGAGAGGCCCGAGTTCGTGGAGGAGCTTCAGAAAACGATACCTTTCTATTTCATTCGTCACGTTATTAAACCCGGATTAACAGGATGGGCACAGGTAAATTATAAATACGGAGCGTCTAAGGAAGACGCACTGGAGAAATTACAATATGATCTTTTTTACATAAAGAACATGGGATTTATGCTGGATATCAGGGTGATTCTTAAAACTATCAGGGTAGTGCTCTTTGGCTTAGGGGCCAGATAGAATGTTAGGAGAGGGGATAAATCGAAGAGGGGATTATTAAACTTAATTATTATAGTGTTAAGAGTACCCGTTTAATGATATAATACTTTTTTATAAGAATATGACCAAAGTTTATCGATCGCGGGTAAAGCCGCGATAGATTTTTTTCTACCTGTTAAAAAGTTCAAAGGGGGATTTTATGGAAGCGAGGAAGTCAACATTATTGATAACTACTGTGATTTTTATTATTTCCGTGTTCATTTACACACAGGCCTTAGCGGATGTATCACGTACGTACTATAGCTCAGGAAGAATAGAATCTGCGACTTTTGATCCCCCCGACGAAAAAGGAAATGTCTATTATCATTTTACGGATGAGAACTGGTACTATGTTGAAAGCGAAGGGAAATGGCAGGGCAGAGCGGACATTGAAGAGTTGAGTGATTATGACGAGGATGGGGCGCTGCTGTATAAATATGTTTTTCCGCGAAGCAGAATGCTTTTGGACCTGACGTCAGGATTTTACGAATATCGCAGTACGGGGCTGAAAAAGGTGTCAACAGGGTTTCCGGTATCAACGACTATAGCTGATATTAACGGAGATGGAGTACATGATATTGTTTTGGAGTATGAAGGTTCAGGTATGTACAAATATGTAGAAGGAGTGCTCAGCAGAATATCGACCGCTCAGTCGGTTGCGACAACAGTAGCGGATTTGAACGGAGATGGAAAGGACGATCTGGTCTTTGAGTTTGAAGGCGTGGGTATGTACAAGTAAGTAGATGGAGTACGCAGCAAGATATAGACCGTTCTATCGGTAGCGACGACAGAAGCGGAATTAAACATCTAACTAAT
>CAYMTI010000268.1:0-2462 GCA_964393315.1 uncultured Planctomycetia bacterium | reverse complement strand
TTATCCAGATATAATAAACCGGTGCTTCAGACACACAAAACTTGACAGTCTCCATAGATTGGACAGTTTAGAACAACTTGGTCACGTTTTGTACAGAATTATTAGCAAAAAGAAACAACTACCCTCAACTAAAAGAAAAGACTCAAACCCTTATTTTGCAAAGATTTGAGTCTTATTTTATTGTAGTCAGGTAACTTGCAAAACTACCTGGTATTTTTATGGCTGGGATGCCTGGACTCGAACCAGAAATTGCTGTTCCAGAGACAGCCGTGTTACCGATTACACCACATCCCAGCAAAAACATGTGAAAAATATTATACTATATGCTCTGTATTTTTAAAGCATTTTTTCTATTTTTTCTTGATTTTCGCCCAGGTATCTTTCAATGTCACTATCCGGTTAAAAACCGGTTTTTTCTTTTCGGTATCTTTGTTATCAACACAAAAATATCCTATGCGTTCAAATTGTAATCTCGAGCCCTCAACGACCGTAACCAGAGAAGGTTCAATATACACATCATGAAGTATTCTCAGAGAGTCCGGGTTTAAATTATCTTTATAATCCCCGCCTTCTTCAACTTCATTAGGATCTCGCCGAGTAAAAAGAGTCTCATATAATCGTACTTCCGCTTTACCCGCATGTCTTGCACTGACCCAATGAAGTGTTCCCTTGACTTTACGTCCGTCCGGGGCATCTCCTCCGCGAGTTTCCGGATCGTAGGTACATTCTAATTCTACAATATTGCCAGCTTCATCCTTTATAGCTTTTTCACATTTTATAAAATATGCATACCTTAGTCTCACTTCTTTACCCGGAGTTAACCTGAAAAACTTTTTTGGAGCGTCTTCCTTAAAATCGTCCCTCTCGATATAAAGTTCACGAGAAAACGGAACCTTTCTAGTCCCGGCTGAAGCATCCTCAGGATTATTGATCGCATCCAGGAACTCTTCTTTATCGTCAGGATAATTAGTTATGACCACTTTTAACGGTTGGAGCACAGCCATAACCCTATTAGCGGTTTTGTTTAGTTCTTCCCTTATTGAATTTTCCAGAACCACCATATCAACAATACTATTAAACTTAGCGACCCCGATACGTTCACAAAAAGCCCTTATCGATGCGGCAGTATACCCTCTTCTCCTGAACCCGGAAAGAGTAGGCATTCTCGGATCATCCCACCCATCAACATATCCACCTTTAACCAATTCCAGAAGCTTTCTTTTGCTAAGCACGGTATGGCTCAAATTTAATCGCGCGAACTCTATCTGCTGCGGATGATGTACATCCAGATGTTCCAGCACCCAATCATACAACGGACGGTTATTCTCAAATTCCAGCGTACAAATAGAATGAGTTATCCCTTCTATCGAATCGGAAAGGCAATGCGTAAAATCATACATAGGGTAAATACACCACTTATCGGCGGTTCGATGATGATGATCTCTTTTTATTCTATAAAGCACGGGATCACGCATTATTAAATTCCCTGAAGACATATCTATCCTTGCCCTTAAGGTCTTTGACCCGTCTTTGAATTCGCCGTTCTTCATGCGATCAAAAAGATCCAGGTTCTCTTCTATTGACCGTCCCCTGAAGGGACTTTCTCTGCCGGGTTCTTTCAGCGTCCCTCTGTATTCCCGGATCTGGTCGGCTGAAAGATCACAAACAAAAGCTTTTCCTTTTCTTATCAACTCAACAGCATAGCCGTAAAGACGATCAAAATAATCCGAAGCGTAATAAAGACGGTGTTCCCAATCAAATCCGAGCCACTTTACATCTTCTGAGATCGAATCCACATACTCCTGCTCTTCCTTCTCGGGATTAGTATCATCGAACCTTAGATTACAAAGCCCTTTATAATCGCGCGCTATACCGAAATTAAGACATATACTTTTAGCGTGTCCTATATGAAGATACCCGTTAGGTTCAGGAGGGAACCTTGTATGAACACGGCCGTTATTTTTATTATTTTTAATATCCTCGTCTATTATTTCTCGTATAAAATTAGAGGTCTTTTTGAAGTCTTGCATTTGTTGTTCCTTATATCTTCTTACGTATTTATCTCTGTTACTTTCCATACACGGACTAACTACCATAAAAGCTAGATCGCCGCTTTTTTCATCCTTTCAATAACTTTCGTTTTGCCGAGAACTTCCATCATCTCGAACAAACCTGCGCCTCTGGTCTTCCCGCTTACAGCCATACGGGTAGGATGTATTATCCCTGAAGCCTTGAGCCCGCGTTCATCGGCAATCTCCCTGCATACAGCCTCAATGTTTTCATGAGTGAAGTCAGAAATGTTTTCCAGTTTTTCGGCAAAGATCTTTAAATTTTCTTTATTTTCATCTTTATCAAGATACTTCCTCTTACCTTTCTCCTCGATCGTATAATCATCTTTAAAAAAAGCGTCAGTCAGCTCAAAGAACTCGGGTATGGTTTTTATCCTGATCTTATAAAGGTCT
>CAYMTI010000267.1:0-2474 GCA_964393315.1 uncultured Planctomycetia bacterium | reverse complement strand
ATGTAGTCATATGATATTCCGGAAAAATATTCCAGGTTCAGAGCGGCCCCCGAACTTTCCATTTTATCACTTTTTTTTAACTGACCGGAGTCAATAAAAAATGTTTTTGAGGGAAGTTTTCTTATTGTTTTTGTTCCCGGGGCTGCCGCCGCTTCGGATATTAGGGGGATTTTCCAGCTGCCTTCCAGGATTTCCGTGTCGGAAAGGCAAAAAGATACCGGCGCACAAAAAACGGTAAAAAAGAAAAAAGAAAGGGAATAAACCAAACATTTCATAGTAAACCTCCGTATATTGTTGAGTGCCTTTATGAAAATCATTATATCATTCTAACAGAAAGATTGTGTTTTTTTTTATGTGCGGCCAGAAAATTGCAAACCGGACGTAAAAGATGTACACTAGAAAAGGTGAAAGAAAGTATTTTTTAGAAAAAAAAGAGATCCCGGCAGGATGTTTCTGTTCTCGGAAAATATGTGTGAAAGGAGAAAATAGTGGAAAGGATAGCAAGAACCAAAATAGTAGCTACGCTGGGCCCGGCAAGTGATACCTATACGGTTTTGAGAAAAATGGTTAAAGCGGGGATGAATATCGGGAGGTTCAATTTTTCTCATGGAACACATTCCCGACATTTGAAGAATATAAAGACGCTGAGAAAGATAAATAAGAAATACAGAAGAAGGATAAGGCTTATGCAGGATCTGGAAGGGTTCAGGATAAGGATAGGCCGGTTTAAAACCGGGGAAGAGAAACAATTAAAACGAAATAGCACGGTTTATCTATCGACAAAAGAGGATGACGGAGACCCAAGAACGATCCCCTTTGATTACAGGGGAGACCTTAAGAAAATAAAATCCGGAACGCTTATTTATATCGATGACGGGAATATAATACTAAGAACAAAAAGCTCCACAAAGAACAGAATAACTGTCAAGGTCATTGAAGGGAAAACTTTAAAAGAAAGAAAAGGAGTTAATATCCCAGAAGTAAGGATACCGTTTTCAAGCATGACAGAAAAAGATAAAAAAGACCTGAAGTTCGGGATAAAACATGAGTTTGATTATGTCGCCCAGTCTTTTGTCCGGACGGCCGGGGATGTAAAAACGATAAAGGAGATAATTAATCCGCAGCTGCCAGGGTGCAAGATAGTATCAAAGATAGAAAACCGGGAAGCGATCAGGAATATTGATGAAATAATAGATATTTCAGACGCTATTATGATAGCCAGAGGGGACATGGGGATAGCTGTTCCCATTTATGAAATAGCAGTTATACAGAAGCTGATAATAAAAAAATGTAACGCCAAGAAAAAAATGGTAATAACAGCTACTCAAATGCTGGAACATATGACGGAGCATTCACGTCCGACACGAGCGGAAGTCACCGATGTTGCGAACGCTATTCTGGATGGGACAGATTGCGTGATGCTTTCGGCAGAGTCTGCCGCGGGAAAATTTCCGGTTGAATCGGTACAGATGATGGATCGGATAATCAAATATACCGAGACGTTCGAAAAAGCGGCGAAGAAGAAACCTTTTCACAAGATACCGATATCGCTATAAAAGAAAAGGAAAACAGTTGACCAAAAGACACTGATAAGGTATCATTAAGTGTTTGTGCTTTATTTTTTGTAAAGGAGAGATATGGAAAAAAGAAAAAGAAAATGTAATATTGAGGTTTTTTCCCGGGTAACAGGGTTTTACCGGCCTGTGCAAACCTGGAACAGTGGAAAGAGTGAAGAGTTTAGAAACAGGAAGAGATATGATCTTAAAGATGAGCGGCTTAGATGAAAGGATAAAGGGGAACAGAGAGTTTCGGTGAAAAACAGAACAAGAAGAGAAAAAAGGTATAGAGGAAACTTCTATACCTTTTTTTCTATTGTGGGATATAATATTCTCCTTATATCATTAATCTTAGGAAGGAGAGCAGGATGACTCATAAAACGAAAGCGATAATTAATCTTGAAAAAAGAATGGAAGGTCTTTCCCCGGAATCGTTAAGATATCAGATACTGGAAGATGTAAAGGCTTTTAAAGTATCCTGGATACGTTTAGGGCAGGCATTATACAGCGTATGGAATGATAAAATTTATAAGGAATGGGGATATGAGGAGTTCGATAGCTATACGGCAAGAGAGATAGGGATAAGAAAACCTACCGCTTTAAAACTTATGAGATCGTATTCTTTTCTGAAAAATAAGGAACCGAGGTATTTGGCGGAATCCTGTTCGGAAAATATCGAGCCCGCAAAGATCCCGGATTATGAGGCTGTGGATGTCTTGCGGAAAGCGGGGGACAATAAAGAGATAGAACCGGAAAATTACGCGAAAATACGGCAATATGTGCTTGTTGACGGGAAAGATGCGAATTAAGTAAAAAATTACCTAACGGAAATCATCAAACTGTTTGAAGACCTGTTGCCGGCTTAAGAACGAAGGAAAAAGAGGCGTATACTTATAAAAAGGTTCATCGGGCAGGCAA
>CAYMTI010000266.1:0-2478 GCA_964393315.1 uncultured Planctomycetia bacterium | reverse complement strand
ACAGAGGGAAAAAGAAAGAAATAACTGTCAAGATAATTATCGTAGAAGGATTTTTGAAAACATTCATTTTTCAGATGTATAGTTTTTTTAGTTATCTCCCCGTCGTCGGACATAACCTTCGAAGCACGCATTCATCGCAAAGAGGAGACCTTGCACCGCAAGTATTTCTCCCGTGATCAATGAGTAGATTAGAAAAATATCCCCATTTATTTGGAGGTAAAAGCGCCATAAGATCTTTTTCTATCTTGACGGGATCCCGTTCTTTTGTCAGCCCCAGTCGAAAAGAAACCCTTTTAACATGGGTATCAACCGCTATACCTTCGTTCTTTCCAAAAGCGTGGAAAAGCACTATATTTGCTGTCTTACGGGCTACTCCGGGCAGTTTTATAAGTTCTTCCATCGTACAGGGAACTCTTCCCTTGAACATGGCTATCAGCATTTGAGCGGAAGATTTTATGTTTTTCGCTTTATTACGATAAAACCCCGTAGACTTTATATCTTTTTCCAATTCACCCGGGTTGGCTTCCGCGTAATCTTTAACGGTCTTATATTTATTGAAAAGGTCCCTGGTGACTATGTTAACTCTTTTATCCGTACATTGAGCCGACAAAATAGTAGCTATAAGCAGCTCAAGCGGAGTTTTGTATACCAAAGCAGTTTTTTTCTCTTTATACTCGGCTTCAAGTATTTCATATATTCTAATCGCTTTTTGCCTGTTTTTTCTTCCCATAGTCATTTTCTGTGAAAACGTTTTTCCAGTTCATTCACTGATATATTCAGAACCGTAGGCCTTCCATGCGGACAGGTAAAAGGAAGAGAACAATCTGACAATTGTTCAAGCAGAGAAAGCATTTCTTCTTTTGTTAAAGGGTCTCCCGATTTGACCGCGGCACGGCACGCTGTTCTTTTGACAAGTTCGTCCACAATATTTGTTTTGCTCAGGTCACATTCTTTAAGATCATCAAAAACATCCATAATAACGGTCTTTATATCTGCGTCACCTATGATTGCCGGTACGGCCTGTACAATAAAAGCGTTTTCACCGAATTCTTCAATATGAAAACCTATTCGTTGAAAATCAGCTATTATTGTTTCCATGATTATCTTTTCCGTTGCTGAAAGATCAAGCCGTACCGGGAAAAGCATATTCTGCGTCTCAACTTCCCCGTTTTTCAATGCTGTTGAAAAAGATTCATATAAGATCCTTTCATGGGCTGCGTGCTGGTCCGTGACTTTGATCACATTATTTTCTATCCGTACTATATAACAATCCGCGAATTGAAATATAGATTCATGACTATGCCTTTTTATACCGCTTGCAACAGGCCATAAGGATTCCCTTTCGGGCTTTGCGTCATATTTTACTGGTCCTTTGCCTGTCCCATACTTGAACTCTTTTTGAGGATCATGACTTCCTGGATCCAAGACTTTATTCCCGGGAGTTTCAGGGCCCGGGTAAAGTTTTTCCTCCCTGGATTCGGGAGATATATATGTTTTATCCGGCTTGATAGCGGCAAAACCCTCTTTAAGGGTATTTCTGATAAGATCTCGCACAATAGTTTCATCTTCAAATTTTACAAGTAATTTGGCTGGATGTACATTAATATCGACAGAATCAGGGGGCACTTCAATAAAAAGAACAGCCAGGGGGAACCGACCCCGTTCAAGCATACTCCAAAAAGATCTATTCAAAGCGTCACTCATACTTTTGCTTTTCACAAATCTCTTATTGATAAAGAACAACTGCGCCCTTCTGTCTTTTTTTGTCCATGACGGTCGGCTTACAAATCCCGTTATCTCATATTCAGAGTTCTTTCCACTTACCGCGAACATATTATCGGCGGCATCTTCCCCCAGTATAAGTTTTATTCTTTCCTTTAAATTCATACCCTTATCGGCTCTTAAAATACATTTTCCGTCATGAGATAATTTAAATTCTATATCAGGCCTGGATAGAATAAAATGCCCGGTCGTTTTTACGATCTCAGCCAGTTCAGTGGACTTTTTCTTAAGGAACTTTTTCCTTGCGGGAACGTTGTAGAATAAATTTCTGACTTCGACAGTAGTCCCTCTGGCTCTTCCAACGGGTTTGGTCTTAAGTATCTGTCCACTTTCAAGATACAGATATACCCCTGTTCCGGAAACATCGGACTTTGTTATTATGTCCGTCTGAGAAACACTTGTTATGCTGGCAAGAGCCTCTCCCCGGAACCCCAGAGTGTATATGGATCCCAGATCTTCTATATGCCTTAACTTGCTTGTAGCATGCTGACGACATGCTAAACGGGCATCAGATTCCGTCATCCCTTCGCCATTATCTGCTACTCTTATCAGGGATCTCCCCGCGGATCCTATTTCTATATCTATATTATCAGCTCCGGCATCTATTGAGTTTTCCACCAGCTCCTTAATTACTGAAGCGGGCCTTTCGACCACTTCTCCCGCCGCTATCTTACTTACCAGCTCTTCACTCAATAT
>CAYMTI010000265.1:0-2493 GCA_964393315.1 uncultured Planctomycetia bacterium | reverse complement strand
GCAACTTCAATAAACTCTATAGATAAATTGGAAGTATAACAATACATCATCTTACGGTATATAGGGCTTACCCCGCCGTCCATGATAATCTTGTTCCTGCCTGTAACGCGTATAGCCATCATAACAGCTTCATACAAAGCGGTACCGCCGTCATACAGAGAAGCGTTTGAAGCTTCCATTCCAGTAAGCCTTGCTATACAGCTTTGATATTCATATATAGCCTGCAATGTCCCCTGAGAAGCCTCAGCCTGGTACGGGGTATAAGCTGTATAGAACTCAGATCTTGATACTATAGCGTCAATAGCCGCGGGTATATAATGATCATAAAATCCGCCTCCGACAAAATTCAGAAGGTCCAGTTTATTTTTCCTGGCCAGAGACGTAAGCTTTTTAATGACTTCATATTCGGATACCCCGGCGGGCAGATCAAAAGACTTCGCCTTGAGTCCTTCCGGGATACATGAAAAAAGCTCATTTATATCCCCGGAAGAAATACCTATATCTTCAAGCATCGCCAGGCGATCTTCTCTGGAATGAGGAACGTAACTCAATGTGCTAATCCCTCCAGATATGTTTTATAATCATCCGAGTTCATAAGGACCTCTTTTTCTTTGATATCTGATATTTTGATCCGGCATATCCATCCTTCATCATAAGGGGAAGCATTGATCTTCTCAGGAGAATCCTGTAAAGATCCATTCGTTTCCACAACCGTTCCTGATAAAGGGGCATATACATCACTTGCCGCTTTCACGGATTCCACCGTGGCAAACCCCTGAAACTGTTCCACCTTCGAATCATTCTCAGGCAATTCGATAAAAGTAATATCGCCCAATTCGTTCTGGGCATGGTCACTGATACCGAAAACCGCTTCATCTCCGTTTATTTTCACCCATTCATGTTCCTTTGTATAAAAAAGACCTTCTTGGACCATATACCCTCCTCTAGTATGTTTTTGATTATTTCTGTATCTTTCCCTTGTACAACGGTATACTCGATACTTCCGCGGGTATTTCGACCTTACCGTCCGTAAGGATTATTCCGTTCTTATGGATAATACATGTCTTATCCATATACGCCAGCCCAATACCCTTTTTTAAACAGGGCGAAAAAGCCCCGCTTGTAACTTCACCTATTATGCTTTCGCCGGACATTTCTGTAATATGGCCGCTGGCGCTTCTTCTTCCTTCACAGTTAATTCCGTCTATCATCCTGCTTAACCCGTCGTATCTCTGACGCAAAAGAGCTTCTTTACCGATAAATCCTTTATCCATATGAACAAATCTGGAAAGATTGGACTCAAAAGGCGTGTGCCTCTCGTCGATATCGCTGCCATAAAGTGAATATCCCATTTCCAGGCGTAAAGTATCCCTGGCTCCAAGGCCGTTCGGGATAACATCATTGAAAGAATCAAGCTTATCCCATATATGTTCGACATGTTCTTTAGAGAAAAAAAGTTCATATCCCAATTCACCCGTATATCCCGTACGGCTGAGAAGTATTTCAACGCCATCAAGATCGACCTTCCGGAACCAGTAGCGCTTGATACTCCCTATGATCTTCTTATCTATCAGTTCCTCCAGCACCTTCCCCGAAAGAGGGCCCTGTATATCTATTTTGGCGATATCCTCGGATCTATCCGAAAAATCGATATTGGCGGGTATATTCGAGACTATCCATTCCCTGTCTTTTCCGATCGTACCGGCATTAACAACAAGCATATATTCTTCGGGAGATATCCTGAAAACTATAAGATCATCAACTATCCCGCCATTTTGATTTAGCAAAAACCCATATCTGCATTTCCCGTCATGCATATCATCTATACGGCAGGTAACAAGACGACTGAGGGTCCTGTCCGCTCCGGGACCCTGTAAAAAAAACTCGCCCATATGACATATATCAAATATAGAAGCCTTATTACGGGTATGAAGATGTTCATCGATTATTCCCGTATATTGCACGGGCATATTCCATCCGGAAAAAGGGACCATCCTCGCGCCCGCTTCAACATGCTTGTTGAATAAAGGAGTATTTTTTAACTCTTGTCCTGTCACGTTCATATATGATAATTTTTCAGCCCTGGATAGGCCTTTTTCAGAAGATCCAAAAACCCAGGCGCGCGATTTTTGATACCCAGCTCCCGCGTAGTGAACACTACATCCGCGGACTTAGCCCGCAGCCCGGCCGGCTATAGATCACAGAACAGATCTGGGAAAGAAAAAAGCAGACCGGAACGCCAGTTGCACTTAAAAGCATTATAATCCAAATAAAAATAATGTCAACATGGAAAAAGATCCCGGCGCTATTCTCTTCTTTTTCTTCTACCCTCATTATTTTCTAATTTTCTGATTGCATTTGCTGCTAATTGAGCATTTGTATATAGAGCTTTTTGTGTTCCTTTTTCCATAACATAATATCTTGTTTTAATACCATTGCTTTTTAGAATTATATTTTTTGCCCGTGATTTTTTACCACCTATATAGCCTAAAT
>CAYMTI010000264.1:0-2505 GCA_964393315.1 uncultured Planctomycetia bacterium | reverse complement strand
GACTTAACATAAAATAGTAGGTATAATCCAAAGCAATGGATAAATATAAATTGAAAAGCACCATATTAGTAAAAACTATAATAACAATGCTTGTCGGAGGGCTTTTTTCCCTTAATGCAGGGTTTTCTGTGCCCTCTTACGGAAAAAACACATTAGCAGTTCAGTCTTTTTTTAAGCCCATATTAGATATTGTTCCGGGGATAAAAGATACCCTGGAATTCAATATGAAAGACCGGGGTAAGACAAAGAGCGGGGAGGATGAAAGAAAGTGGGAATTTTGGCGTTATGTTGGCGAAAATAGCATTGTGTATCAAAGAAGCAGTGGTTTACTAAGAGGTAAAATGCATGAATTAATAGATAACGCTTATGATTCTATAGTGGATAGAATAGATGAACTGAAAATATCTCCCGAGAAATATACTGCGATGATCACTATAAAAGCGGAATATCACGGAGAAAGCTTAGTGTTGATAGTAGACGATAATGGTAAGCCGGTCTCTTTAAAAAAAGATGGTAAACCAATAGCAAGATATAAAGATCCCAAAAGACATTTTGGAGGAGCGAACTATGGAAAAACATATCTTACCGCGGGATTAAGTGACCCGGAAAAAGATATCATTTGGGAACCGCGTATAAATGGTACAAGAGTTTCAGTCAAAATACCAAAAGAAAAAATAATAGAAGCGTTTTATATCCAAAAAGAAGAGGTAGTTATTGCTGAAGAACTGAAACCCTTTCAAGGAAAGAGAACAAAGACCAGAAAAGAGGCGGAAAGAGTATATCTGGATCTTTTTAAGGAAAAAGCTGAAAGTCTTGGCTTGAGCAGGGAAGGCATAAAAACTTTAGTTAGAGAGCATATAAATCAATTTTTTGAGACCGGGGAAGAGAGGGAAGTGATGTTTAACAGTGATATGGGATCCGGGATTCAAAAAGGAGACGAAGCAGTTTCTGCCCCCCAGGGTCAAAAACTATGGGGCCGGGTATTTATCGATACAGCTCTTCTGCGTGCGTATGAAGCAAAGAGACGCTATAAAGAGGGCCGGATAAAAAGTCCTGATATTCTTATAGGTAGTGAAACAAGCTGGATCCCGGAAAGACAGTTGCCTTATATTCAAGAATTATTGAACGAATTAAGCCGTTTATCTCGGGAAAAAGGGATAGATAATCTTATTATCAGACGCGGAAAAGGTTTTCACCTGGCGAGTATTCTTGAGCGGGAAGCGGGAGAAAGAAATATACCTGACTCCAATATCATAATACTGGGAGAACGTACGATCCTTGATAGCGGGGCTTTCGATGTTTTTCGTGACGGGATAGCTCCTGAAAAATGGGCATTTTTTGCCGGTGTGGAATTACCGGAAAACTTCCCGGACAACAATTACATAAGATTGCTTGAGATGCTTACAGATGCGCTCAATATGTGGTCAGGCATGCCGCAGCCGGAGGATACTTCTTTTATGAAAATAGTGCAAGAAAATAAGCGTATTTATAGATTTATTATTCCGGGGCCAGAGCCAGTGGACTATGATCTACTGAAAGAAATATACGCGGGTCAGTTAAAATTAATGAAGTCCGCGTAATTTTTACTGGGGAAGATAAATAAAATCAATTTTGAGCGTCAAAGAGAAGGGAATGGAGTTTCTTCCTGTTTATCAGCATTGAAAGAAAATAAAACAATACGCCACACACCTTAATTTATATTGTTAAATATGGTGTTACATGGTATAATCAAAAACTAAGATATCTAAGTGATTTCTTGTCTTTTTTGAATCTTGTGAGGGGATTCCTTAATATACCTCTTTAAGAGTTTTTTTATTTCACACCTTTCTTAATCGATCAGAACTTAAATATTTGCCAAATAGTACGGTTAAGTACTATAGGGGGAATTATGAAAAATAGACTGGATCCGTTAATTATCGGAGATCTGCGTATAGAAGTGCCTATTATCCAGGGAGGTATGGGCGTGAGGTTATCTACGGCTTCGTTAGTCGCAGCGGTTGCGAATTGTGGAGCTGCAGGGACTATCGCAAGTGTAGGGCTAAACCCGGATCTTGCCGCGAACATGCTTGATATCGGTAAATGCTCAAGAGAAGAGTTAATAAAAGAGATCAAGAAAGCCAGAGATCTATCCGATGGAGTTGTCGGAGTGAATATTATGGTGGCGCTTAGTAACTATGAAGATATGGTTAGGACTGCCGCAAATGAAAATGTGGATTATATTATATCCGGCGCGGGAGTACCATTAAGCTTACCGGCCTTTGCGGGAGATTCTACCGCAAAATTAATACCTATTGTTTGTTCGGCAAGGGGAGCGGAGCTTGTAATCAAAACATGGGAAAGACGGTATAACCGATTCCCTGACGCTTTGGTAGTTGAGGGGCCTTTGGCCGGAGGGCATATAGCTGGATATAGTTTCGAAGAGCTGGAAAATGTACAGGCGGATATCCAGGGAAAAGCGTTATTGGAAAAAGCAGTTAAAGAAATATTGGATGTAACAGAAAGATA
>CAYMTI010000263.1:0-2513 GCA_964393315.1 uncultured Planctomycetia bacterium | reverse complement strand
AAAAGGCGATATAAATATATTCAATACAGACAGGAGCGAATATGCCCTGGCCGATCCTTTTAAGGATATTATCTGGAAAGCCTTGCGGACGTTAACGGCCCCGGAAGATGAGAATGCCGATGATTATTTTAGCTTGGCAGGAGATATAGCCGAATATCTGAAAAAAAACGGAAGAGGCTCGGGTGCTAGGGAGTTTACTAGTAAAGCCCGCGAAGAGGTCTTGAAGGCGAGGGGTATTGGTAAGGATGCCGGCTATCCGGAAAAGACTTCTCCCCGAAAAGAAATCCTTCCCGAAAAAACCGGGGACAGGAAGCCAGATCCAGCTGGAGTTGAAATATCTGAAGGGTTTGGAAAAATAATAGGATTTATAAAGGACAAGAAAAAGGCGGCAAAAAAATATCTGGATGGCGTTTCCCGGCAGGGAAAGGGCCCGGGAAGATCTTTAAAGCCCGACGCGGACAAAACGGCGGCGATAAGATCTTTTATAAAAGCGTCAATAATTATCGTATTGTTATCTGTCTTATCTTATTCTCCTCCGCGCAGGAACCTTGATGCCGTGAAGCTGCTTGTGGACAAAAAAACAAAGGTAAGCTCTTCCCTGTTCCGCGGGATCCCTTATGAAGGAAGGAGTTTAGAAAGAAAAAAAACGTTATCAATAGAAAAAGGGGATACAGTGAGTTCGCTGGCGTTTATATACTTTGGTTCACCGGCAGAGGAAGGGAAGGAAGAGAACATCGGGGATAAAAAGGTGGATCCCCGGATGTCAGATGAGACTTCTTTTGAAGCTGTAACTTTTCTGCCCAGAAGAGCCAGGGGAGGGGAGTCTCTGGAGGATATCGCGGAAGAATTTTACTCCCGTTCGGATATGTGGCCCAGGATAGCTTTGTATAACAGGATAGAAAAAGGGCCGATCTTATCGGAAAATCATTATTTGTTCATTCCGATGACCGGGGAGGAAAAACGTCTTTATATGACTTTAGACGGGCATAAGATAACATACGCTAAAGAAATGGGCTCGCAGAAAGATGATGGTCTTTCCAGGGCCAGTATCATTAAAAGAACGATCAAAGACAGTTACAAGCCAGAGGATAAAGAGATACTTTCTGCCGTGGAAAAAGTCAATATGGATCACGCGATGTACGGCCGCCCCGTTACGCTTCGTGTGTTGAGCGGGAAAAGACATAAAGAGACATATTTTTGCGTTAAAGGAAAAAGAAAATACGCTATGCAGATATCCGGAGATGATGGAATAGACGTATATGTTACGGAGAAGCTATTATCTATTATGAAAAAAGAGCCTAAAATACTTAAAGCGGTTCTTTTGCATGAGATACTTGATACGGGCGGGGAAGGGGCTCATTCCGCGGCGTGGCAACAGGTCAAAAATGAAGGGGAGGGATACAGGGAAGGTATGTTAAGGTTACTAACCCTGATGATAATGAACCTTTCCGTATATACTGTAAAATCCCTGGTAGATGAGTATGAAGGGGATGAGGGTTATCGGAAAAGAGAGGAAGGCAGGTGGGACGATTTTGAGTATGGTATTTATAAATTGCTGCTGAATGTACTTGAAAGAAATAACATCACGCCGGAAGAAAACGGACATCTGCTAAAGCCGGGGGACAGGATCGATGACTCGGTGAAGGAAGCCGGGGCGGCGATGTCCCGGATAAGATTCCCTTCGAGGAAGGTCATAATATTTATGCCAAAACCCGTTAATAACATAGATCTTTTCAACGAACATATGAAAGCCTGGCAGAGGACAAAGAACAGGATAGAGGACGAGTACGCGATGGGAAATATAATGGTCAAGTTTTTTGAACCCTCGGAGATGAAAGGGGTACTTGATAAGGCGTCAGGGTTAAAAGATAAGGAAAGCATAGAAAAGCTGATGTTCATGCCCGATGAGGTGTATGAAAAATGGAATAAACAGTTCAAACTGGAAAATATAGATTGTATACGGGAAAAATTCGACAACAGCGAACTTACGAAAACGATGGTGGCTACCCATGTCGTTCTGGGTATAGGGCTGTTAGACCTTAAGAACAGGGAGGGGGATGACCTCATGAAGAAAGAACTTATTTCTGACCTGTCCGGCCTGTTGAGAATATTGGGTGATGAGCGTTCCGCCGAGGCCATGAGTGCGGATTGGAGAAAATTTTTTGAGGGAGTCATAACTCTTGAAATAAGGCCGTATTCCGAAGTGCTGCGTCAGCATCTACTGGCGGTAGAAAAAGTATCCCAGTCTGTCTGACGCGAAACCGTTTTTGAAAGCCCCCGGCAACACCATCCCGTGATACCTTCCGAGAAAGACGCGTTCCCTTGGTCGGGGTAAGGTGCCGGGAGGGCGCGCCAGCAAGTCGAGGGACCTGACCCCGCCGGATCGTAATAAACATATCACGAAAGACGCACGGCGCGAAACGGGAATTAGTTTTACAGATAGATCCGATGAGAGGTCTCCCGGGACGGTATTCCCGGGGGCCGCGGGATTTACTCCTGCGGTAAATCCCGCT
>CAYMTI010000262.1:0-2530 GCA_964393315.1 uncultured Planctomycetia bacterium | reverse complement strand
ACGGGTCCTTTGATACTATAGCCCAAAAGATCAATGATAAAGATCCTCTTGATGTTTTTATGCAGGCTCTTGAAAACGCACGTCCGCTCCTTGAGGTTAAATCAAGAAGGATCGGGGGCGCGACTTATCAGGTGCCGCTCGAGGTTAAGGTCGACAGAGGACATTTTATAGCTATGAGATGGATAAGGGATTTCGCGAGAAACTCTAAAGGTAAACCCATGCATGTCAAGCTTGCGGATGAGATATTAAACGCATATAAAAAAGAAGGCCCTGTTATGAAGAAGAGGGAAGATACTCATAAGATGGCCGAAGCTAACAAGGCTTTTGCCCATTATAAATGGTAAGGAACTGGCGAAGATGGTAAATAAAAATATAGATATAGAAAAACTTAGGAACATAGGAATAATCGCTCATATTGACGCAGGGAAGACCACAACTACTGAGCGGATACTTTTTCATACTGGCAAGACCCATAAGATAGGTGAGGTTCATGACGGTACTGCTGTTATGGACTGGATGGAGCAGGAACAGGAAAGAGGTATAACTATAACAAGTGCCGTTACTACCTGTAACTGGGGGGAGAACAGGATAAACATAATCGATACTCCTGGGCATGTTGATTTTACTATCGAAGTGGAACGTTCTTTGAAAGTCCTTGACGGCGCTCTTGTGGTATTCTGTGCTGTAGGAGGGGTCCAGCCCCAGACGGAAACCGTTTGGAGACAGGCAGATCATTATGAGGTCCCGAAAATAGCTTTGATAAACAAAATAGACAGAGTAGGCGCGGATTTTTTCAAAGTTATCATAGATATGCATAAGAAACTCGGAGCAAATGCCACACCGCTTCAGATACCGATAGGTAAGGAGGATGCTTTTTACGGGATAATAGATCTGGTTACATGTAAGGCTTATATGTTCGATGATAAAGGAGATATGGGGGACCTTAAAGAAACGGATATTCCGGAAGATATGAAGGATATATCCAGTCATTGGCGGCATAACCTTATAGAAAAACTTGCCGATGTGGATGAAGAGGTCCAGGAAAAATATCTTATGGATGTTGGTATTTATCCCGAAGAACTGAAAACTTACATAAGAAGGGCTACAATGAAAAATCTTTTTGTACCCGTAATGTGCGCGTCCGCTTTGAAGAATAAAGGTATGAAGTTAGTTATAGACGCTGTATGCGATTATCTTCCGTCGCCTTTGGATATAGCCCCGCCTAAAGCGTTAGACCCCCATACGGGGGAAGAAGTTTTGATAACGGCAGACGAAGATGGCCCCTTATGTGCTTATGCCTATAAGGTGATGACCGATCCTTATGTCGGGACGGTAACCTTTTCCCGAATTTATTCCGGTAAAGTGGATTCCGGGACATATGTTTATAATTCCACCATGGGAAAAAGAGAAAGGGTGGGAAAACTTCTTAGAATGCACGCTGATCAGCGTGAAATAGTAAGTACGGCTGTCGCGGGTCAAATAGTAGGTCTTGTGGGACTTAAAAATACGTATACGGCGCATACGCTCTGCAATGAGGCGAAACAGGTTGTCCTGGACAGGATAAGTTATCCCGACCCGGTTATATCCATGTCGATAGAACCCGAAACAAAAATGGATCAGGATAAACTTGGTGAAGCGTTGAAAAAATTTGAAAGGGAAGATCCCTCTTTTAAAGTGTCTTACAATGATGAAACAGGACAGACATTGATAAGCGGTATGGGAGAGCTTCATCTGGAGATAATAATTGATAGAATGAAACGGGAATTCAATGTTAACGCCAGAGTCGGGAGCCCTCAGGGCGCTTACAGGGAAACAATAACTAAAAAAGTCGAAGTTACCGGTAAATTCGTTCAGCAGACAGGCGGGCACGGCCAGTACGGTCATGTGGAGATAAAGTTAGAGCCCGCGGAAAAAGGCAGCGGAATACTGTTCGAGCAAGAAATAAAAGGCGGGGTTATTCCAAGAGAATATTTCAAGGCAGTTGAACAGGGCATAAGGAACGCGGCGAAGACAGGTGAACTTGCAGGATATCCGGTCACCGACGTAAAAGCAACGTTGTATGACGGGTCATTTCATGAAGTTGATTCATCTGAACTTGCTTTTAGTAATGCCGGTGCTATTGCCTTAAGAGAAGGGTTAAGAAAAGCAAAGTCTGTTCTTTTAGAGCCCATAATGAATCTTGAAGTTACAACCCCTGACGAATATTTAGGTGATGTTATAGGCGATATGAATATGCGCAGGATAAAGGTAGAGAACATAGAACAGAAAGCTTCGACCAAGATCATAACCGGAGCTGCTCCTTTAGCTCAGATGTTTGGATATGCTACTGCATTAAGAAGCTTGACACAGGGAAGAGCTACGTATACAATGGAGCCTTCTTTTTACAAGGAAGTGCCTGGAGATATAGTGGAAAAAATAATTAGCGGGGCGGGAATAAGGAAATAATATAGTTAAAAAATAGTAAGTTATAGTTAATTTTAAGGAGGGTAAAATGGCCAAGGCAAAATTTGAACGAACTAAACCGCATTTG
>CAYMTI010000261.1:0-2556 GCA_964393315.1 uncultured Planctomycetia bacterium | reverse complement strand
GCTTTTATAATCTATGGTCACATGCCCGCCTTCTCCGGCCATCCCGTTCTTTCCGTGATAGATCTTCTTATCGATGATTATCGCCGTACCTACACCCGTACTGACGGTCACGTAGAAAACATGTTTATATTTTTTAGCGGCGCCCCATATCGCTTCAGCCATACCCGCGGCATTCGCGTCGTTCTCCAACCGGGCTTTTTTCTTGAATTTTTTACTGACAAGATCCGTAAGCGGCACATCTTTCCAGCCATGCAGATTCGGGGGGTTATGAACTATACCCCTTATGGGATCTAACGGGCCCGGCGCGCATAAACCTATGCCTTCTATTTCGTTTTTCGAAATATTGCTGAGAGACAAGATTTCACGGATCGAAGCGTATACCTGCTCTAAGGAAGTTTTCTTTCCCTTTTTTGCGAGCGTAGGCAGAATAACTTTTTTCTTTATTTTACCCGTTCCGGACACGATACCCGTAGCGATCTTTGTCCCTCCTATATCAACACCAATAACATATTTTTTCATTTTGAGACCCTTTCATCTTGTTAGTTCGGTATTCAGTTATCGGCACAACATATTATGTTTTTCTCCCTTCACTCATAACTGATCCCGATTTAAAACGTTCGTTCTTTAACTATTTTCTTCATACTGTTATGACAGCCTGTTTTTATAATCATCGTACCCGAATTTCCGGATAAGTTCCATTTTATCTTTTTCCGGATCATAAGCAGCTATCCCCGGCAGATCCACTCCGTTAAACGTGTTGTTCTTCACCATAGTATAATGTGCCATATCTTTAAAAACAAGTTTATCGCCGGGTTTAAGTTGCCGGTCAAAAGAATAATCGCCTATGATATCTCCGGCAAGACAGGTCAACCCTCCAAGACGGTAAGTATATTTCAACCGGCCGGGCTCCCCGGCGTTAACTATCTCCGGGCGGTAAGGCATTTCCAGAACGTCCGGCATATGCGCAGCGGCTGAAGTATCAAGTATCGCGATATCCATCTCATTATGCACTATATCCAGTACTTTGGCGACAAGGACTCCCGCGTTAAGCGCTATAGCTTCGCCCGGCTCCAGGTACACTGATACTTTATATTTTTCCTTGAAATCCTTTATTATCCCGCAAAGCAGATCTATATCATAATCCTCCCGGGTAATATGATGCCCGCCGCCGAAATTCACCCATTCTATATCATCCAAAAAAGGCCAGAATCGTTTTTCAACGGCTTTTACCGTACGCTCCAGAGAATCCGAGTTAAGTTCACATAGCGTGTGGAAATGCAGCCCGGATATTCCCGTAAGATCGCGCCCTTCCAGTTCAGAAGCTGTTATCCCAAGTCTTGATCCCGGAGCGCAGGGATCATATATTTTAATCTTAATCTCAGAATGTTCGGGATTTATCCTTAACGAACATTTAATGTTTTTATCGATTCCCAATACATTTCCTTTGAAAAGTTCCCATTGTGAAAGTGAATTAAAACTGATATGGCTTGAGTATTTCAAGATCTCGGGAAATTCTTCTTCTCTGTATGCCGGTGCATAAATATGAACTTCTTTGCCGAATTCCTCAAAGCCGAGTCTGGCTTCATTAAGCGAGCTGGCGGCTACGCCCTGAAGATATTCTCTCACCAGGGGAAAGACACTGAACATGGCAAACCCTTTCAGGGCCATAATGATCTTGCTTCCCGTCCGTTTCTGAACGTTTTCCAGTATCTTGAGATTTTCCCGCAGCTTGAAAATATCCACCACGTAACATGGAGTAAACGGCAAATTGGATAGCATACTCATAATTTTACAGTTCTTTTATCGTCCAGGGAAGCCCGTACTCATTCAGTGCGGACATAAAAGGATCAGGATCAAGCTCTTCCATATTGAAAACACCCTCTCCCCGCCATATTCCTTTAAGCATGAGCATCGCTCCTATCATGGCCGGGACACCGGTAGTATATGAGATCGCCTGAGACCTTACCTCATTGTAACACTCAGCATGATCACATACGTTGTATATATATATCTTTTTTTTCTTGCCTTTTTTAATCCCCTCCACCATACACCCGATATTGGTTTTTCCGGAATAATTCTCCCCCAGGCTCGACGGTTCAGGAAGCACCGTTTTAAGGAACTTAAGAGGTACGATAGAGTGCCCCTCGTAATCAACGGCATCTATACGTGTCATGCCTACATTTTCAAGCACTCTTAGATGTGTAAGATACTGTTCGCTGAACGTCATCCAGAAACGTATACGTTTAAGCCCGGGCATGTTTTTCGCCAGAGATTCCATCTCTTCGTGATACATAAGATACATCTCTTTTTCCCCGATCTCGGGAAAATCAAAAGTCCTATGCACGGATAACGGATCCGTTTCTTTCCATTCGCCTTCTTCCCAAAATTTCCCGCGCTGGGTGATCTCCCGGATATTTATTTCCGGGTTGAAATTGGTGGCGAAAGGATGTCCGTGAGTCCCGGCGTTACAATCCATAAATTCGATATAATTGAACTCTACAAATTAATGTTTAAGCGCCTACGCGCAAAAAACAATCGTCACACCCTGATCGAACC
>CAYMTI010000260.1:0-2575 GCA_964393315.1 uncultured Planctomycetia bacterium | reverse complement strand
GGATACGGTCATAATCTGAGTGACAAAGGAATAAGTCGGGCCGCGGCGGACGTAATTTTTACGGACGATTTTGCGGGGGCTTATTCTGCGGTTCGCTGGATTTTTGAAAATTTTGATAAATTCACAGTTAATCGTCAAGTTGCCCTGGTTGACATGATGTTTAATTTAGGGGAGCCAAGGTTTTGCGGTTTTAAGAAAATGATAAAGGCAATAAAAAGCAGCGATTGGAAACGCGCGGCGGCGGAGGCTAAGGATTCACGCTGGTATGGGCAAGTGGGGGCCCGTGGTAAAGCAGTAGTGGGAATGCTGCTGGAGGGGTAAATGAATAGAGTCTATGTTGGATTGAAAGAGATCGCTAAGCGGTTAGGAGTAGGGAGAAATTTAGCGAGAGAATGGTGTGAGAGAAAGTTTATAAGGTCTTATAGACTTGGTGAAGGAAGAACTGCGCCTTGGTGCTGTATTGAAAGTGAAATTGATGAGGACGTAAAAAGTTTGCCGGAAAAATTTTGTCAATGATTTTATTTCTCCTTATTTGTTTTTATTCGTTTTTATTTGTCCTTATTTAAAAATAGCAAAAACTCATGGTATGGTGTAATTGTCGTTATGGGTTTTTGCTATTTTTTCCTATGCGGCGTTCTCCTTTGTTTAGGCTTCTCGCAGTGGCAGGAGCGCAGGAGCAACTAATAAATATTTGAAAAAAGAAAAAACCTGAGACGCTGCTGCGGGGAGCTTGGAGAGGGCTATTAAATTGAGATGCCAAAGAAGAAAAGAGAAACAGTTAAAGAGAAAAGAGAAAGGCTTCAAAGAGACCGGTTTTATGAGGTCTTATCTCTTTGCGGGGATACAAAACGCGCGGCCCGCCTTGTCGGTATGGGTATGCAAAAAGCTTATAGAGCTTTGGCCGACCCCGACGGCATCACAAAATTTGAACGGCATAACGTACAAAATAATGCAGGCACTTTTTACACTATGGATTATGAGCATCGTATTGCTCTTCTTACTAAGTGTGTGCTGTTCGGCGCTATGCCAAGAGTTATTTTCGATCCTTCAAACGGCGAGCCGGAGGCTGAAATTGTATATGAAACGATGTCTCAGGCTATGCGGCTTAAGTGTCTTGACATGATTAATAAAATGGAAGGCGCGTATATTGAGCGTAAGGAAATTGTGGATAAAACGGCTGAGATAAAAGTAATAACGGGAGTGCCCAGAGCGCCTAACGAAGTAAAGATAGAGGAAGATCCGCTTGAATTATAGCCAAGACATAATAGATACAGGATATAAACCGCATAAGTATCAAGCAGATATACATTTGAATCTTTTGCGTTTTTCTGTTTTAGTGTGCCACAGGCGTTTTGGCAAAACCGTTCTCGCCATAAATACTTTAATTGATGCGGCTTTTCGGGTCAAACAAACCGAGCCCAGATATGCCTATATTGCTCCTTACCGTAATCAGGCTAAATCCGTAGCTTGGGATTATCTTAAGCGTTTTTCTTTAGTTATCCCTGGCGTTAAAACAAACGAATCTGATCTATCCGTGTCTTTTCCTAACAAAGCAAGAATAAGATTATTTGGTGCGGATAACGCTGATGCCATGCGCGGACTGTATTTTGACGGGGCTGTCATGGATGAAGTGGCCGATATGAAATCTTATGTCTGGGGTGAAGTCATTAGACCAGCGTTGTCTGACCGGGGAGGATGGTGCTTGTTTATCGGGACACCGAAAGGGGTTAATCAGTTCTATGAGTTGTATCATCATGCGATAGCCGACCCCAATTGGTACGCGGGGATGTATACAGTGAATGATACAGATCTTCCTTGGTTAGACGATGAAGAACTCGCGCTCGCTAAAAGTACTATGAGTGAAAATCAATATCGGCAAGAGTTTTTATGCGATTTTAATGCCTCTTCTGAAAATACTTTGATTCCTGTTGACGTTATTACAAATGCCGCGGGTAAACTTATTGAGCTTCATAGTTATTGTGATTTGCCCCGGGTTATCGGTGTCGATGTTGCTCGTTTTGGGGATGATCGATCTTGCATTCAGAAGCGTCAAGGGTTAGCGGCTTTTGATCCTTTGATTTTCAAAGGGGTTGATAACATGCACCTGGCGGGCCTCGTAGCACAGGAAATTGAAGATTGGCATCCTGATGTGGTATTCATTGATGGCGGGCGCGGCGAAGGGGTTATTGATAGGCTTAGACAGCTTGGATACAAAAATATTATTGAAGTTAATTTTGGGGGCAAAGCCACAGAGTTTGGGCGCTTTGCCAATAAACGTTCTGAAATGTGGTGGAAGATGGCGGAATGGTTTGAAGCCGGCGGGGTTATCCCGGATAACCCGGAGTTGAAAGCGGATCTTGCAGTACCAACTTATAAGTTCGATTCCGCTAACCGTAAGCTGCTTGAGAAAAAAGAAGATATGAAAGAGCGTGTCGGGTTTAGCCCTGACCTTGGCGACGGTTTGGCCTTGACCTTCGCGGAGCCGGTTCACCGTCAACAAGATACCCCCAGTAAAAAACGAACCTACGATCCTTTAACTTTTATGCAAGGAGTAATTTAATATGTGTTTTGGAGG
>CAYMTI010000259.1:0-2590 GCA_964393315.1 uncultured Planctomycetia bacterium | reverse complement strand
GATTGCCAAAGGGGGTAGTGTGTTTACCCTTGACGTTTATCTCCATAGGTGACCCTCTTGCCCCTTACCAACATCTCTTTGCCGCTCAGAAGCTCAAAAGGGCTGAATTCATGAAGGATAAAAACGGGTTTATCTATCCCGTCATGGCTACCGCCCTCAAAAAAAGAACGCCGCTTATCCCTTCCATCATCAGCTTTTATACCTTTGAAAAATATATTGGACATCACCACGGCATAAGGTTTAATCGCTGCCGCTACGCCCGGGAATAGAACAGCATCTCCCGGCCTTAGCACCCCTTTTACTTTTTTAAATAAATCGTGAAGCCCGGAATACTTACCCTTCATATTAACCTTTTTTGGTACGTCTTTTTCCCTGATACCTATGTTTAAAGGAATTAAGTCCGGATCTATACCATGTCCCTCTCCCCGGTTATCTACCACAAAAACCTTATCCCCGATAAGCACTTCACATGAATTATCCTTTTTCCCCGATATCTTGATCTGGCTGAGAAAACGTCGGAATTCTTCCGGTTCCAGCGGTGAATATCTCATGTCTTTCCTCCGAAAATCCGGGATCTTACGGTAATATTCTCCATAAGAATCAGCCCACGCTTCCAGAACGTTCTCAATATCGATATCCTTATCTATTACCCACCCTCCCAGAACAAGCGCTATAACTTCATGAAGCTCGTCAATATCGCCCGTATCAAAATACGCTTCAAGCGCGAGGTCATAAGCCCCTGAATTCATGAGTTCCATATAAGGGCCTTTTTTTCTTGTTAAAACCGCGACATATGGACGTTCGGAATCATCAGCGTATTTAGGCATTAATATAAAATAAGATACCCCCTTGTCCCGCATAAGCCCGCTAAGCCCCCTTGAATGATGCCCCCCGGAAATAAGAGCGGCCATATGTTTCCCTTCTGAGGCCATACTTTTTATCGTATTTGAAAGCATAGCCGCATTCCTTCGCTCCGCTAAGCGATAAAAATCAATAGCCTCAACGGCCCTTGACCTTATATCGGTAATATCCACGCGCGAATCCTTTATTTTTTCAGCGTATTCACCGGGAATTAAAACTTTTTGTAACGAACGGGAATCGATCTTCTCCAGATTATCTTTCAAAAAGGAAACATCTTCGGGCATTATCTGTATTGAAAAAAGGGACTCTATCGCCCGATATAATTTGGATTGCCGGTATAATTCAACCTCGTCCCCGGTGGAAAATAACTTATCCAGAAGCTTTCTCTCCAAGATCTCCATCTCCGACTGAAGGCCTATTACATCAAGGGTCTGGTAATATTTGATATATAAGGCGTATTTTACAAGCTCCTCATATTCGTCCATGTATTTCCCTTTGCTTCGGGCGAAGGAAAACAGCCAATCGTGATACTCTACCGGCCCTATCTTATCCTCATTGAAATCCAGGGTTTTAAGCACCATTTCCTCGAGATCAGACTTCGTCCCCCCTGACATCAAATCACTAAGAAGCCTTTTTCTCTCAAGCGTGGCCTTGTCAAAATCCACTTCCTTCTCTATGCGTACAGCTTCAAGAAAACCTTTTATATTTTTTACTCTGCCCGGCTCAATCCCTTTTTCCCCGCAAAGTTTAATAAGATATCTGGAGTAAACCTCAAAACTTATCTTTCCGGCTTCATGTAACCGGGACTTAAATATGAACATCGAAAGCTCTTTTGAATATGTTTTTTCCTCAGCCTTCTCTATTTCGTTTATTATCTTTTTCACAGAGCCAAGGACATATTTATTCATCCCGTGTATCTTCCTGAAACTCTCTAGATTACGGTAGTAAAGTTCCTTGTCCTCAACCCCGTAAAGAGCGATATCTTTATCCGTTATGACTGAAAAAAATTCTCCGGCGGACAGTTTACCTTCTTTCATGAGCGCTGACGCTGCTTCTTTTTTGACTTCTTTATCCGGAAAACTTTTCAGCAAAGAAGTATCTATATACCCAGAAGCCCCCTCTATCGCGACTATATTTATGTCATAATCATTCAAAAGCCTATTAAGGATATTTACTATGCTGTATTGGGCGGAAAGAGAAGAATGGCAATCCTGAAGATTAAATATCAGGTTATCATTATCTCCTATCTTTTTTGATTCGATCTGGGCAAGATCAGTCGGAATATATATATTCTCGGGGATAGATTTTTCCTCTCCGTAAATATTTCTTTCCTGAAATAAAGGATTCCCGGACTGAAAATGCGGATTATCCGCCGCCATAGCGACTTGTTGGAACATGAACATACCCGAAATTATAACTGATATTATCTTAGCTGTAACTTTATTCATCTTCATAACATATAAAGGATTACCTTATTTCGTTCTCCTTGAGAATTTTATATAAATTTTTATCTAACTTTTTTAAATATTAATCAATTAAGAATATAATAGCATATTTATACATATTGTCAATTGTTATTTACTTTTTAAATCTTTAACGCGTATATAAGTAAAAATAGAAAATTTATCCCACTATTTTGTGCTGATACCTTATCTTTTACCTCTCAAAGATAAAAATGAGACTGTCAAGTTTTGTGTGTCTGAAGCACCGGTTTATTATATCTGGATAA
>CAYMTI010000258.1:0-2618 GCA_964393315.1 uncultured Planctomycetia bacterium | reverse complement strand
GAGCGGTACTTTTATTTCACTTATCTCTTCAATAGTTAATTTTCCATCTTCTAAAACTTTTATATCTTCAGGGATCTCTTTCTGTTTTTTCTTTATATCATCTGTCAGTTTTTTGTCTTTTTCACCGAATATTTTTCTCTGAAAAGCCCGGATAAGATAATGTCCGCGGGTAGTATCCTTAATAGCTATTGACATTACTTCCTTACTTATACGCAATTCCCCCAATTCTTCTCCATTTCTTCCTATGATCATAATATCCGCCTTGAGCCAGTCATATGCACGAAACATCTCATATAGGCCCAAAAACCTTATTACTTTAACAAGGGATCCCTTCAACTTAAGTGTTATCGATCCCGAACGGACAAGATATTCCACTATCTCATGGAACAATGCCGAAGGATCCGAGGCAATGAAAGCGTTGAGCCCTATAAGCTTATCTTCCGGGCTCGCGAATCCGAACATGTCCCCGTAAAGTTCGTTATAAACCGCGATTTCTACATCAGAAGGAATACGGGAAAGTATGTTTTTGACAAGTTCTTTTCTGGAGGGGCTGACGAAACGAACAATATTTTCTTTATCCGCTTCAGAAAGCGGCGCGCGCGATATAAATCCGAGTTTCAGCTCTTTCGGTTCCTTCGTTTCTCTGTCATATACGGCTACGGTAACTCCATCATGTCCAGGGTTCTTGCTTATACCCCTGACCTCATACTTCTTTCCGATAAGAGACATTCCGGGCTTTTTCAATGAGCCCATCTTCTCTATATCCGCGGCCGGTACAGAGTCATCCTTTAAGAATGACCTTTTTACCGCATTCAGTTCTTCTTCTCTGTACCCCTCTTTGAATCCCTCAAACGCATCCTTGATTAACGTAAGCTGATTAGATAAAAAATGATATTCCGTATCGAGATCTTTCACTCCGCATTCTTCTACCATATAAATATTCACAAGATCTACCCGTATAACTTCATCCGCCGGCCCTTTCACTACGAATTGCCCCAGATGGGTATCCCCGCAGATCACACCTTCTTTGTGAAGAGATTTAAGCGCGCCCCCTAATTTTCGGCCGAATTCTTTTAACACTTTTTCATCATTAACGTACTTCTTCATAAAATCGCTTACGCTCTTGCCGCTCCACTCCGAAACGAACAGCAAAGAAGAACCCATAAGTACGTTCATGAAATCCTGTCTGTCTATATTAAGATCGTCCGCCGCCTTTTGGGCTTCCCCGGCCGAATTTATCTCGACCAGATCGAATAAGCCTTCGCCGGAAACTTTCCTTAAAAGTTCAACGGTAGAACTCGGAAGTTCCGTCTCTGTCTTTGCCCGGGTAACGACCCGCCCGCTGACCGTTGTCTTTTCCTCGTCTATTTTGACCGTGGGAATATATACACGTTCCACCCGGGAGACCGCGTTCTTGCCGTCCGGGGTTTTCACCCCGAGGGCTTTTATATAATTCCTGATCACCCTGGTCTCGGAGGAAACTCCTCTAAGATGCGCCTTACTGCCTTTGAAGAAAACTTCCATCCCTGAAGCTAAAGTATTCAGATCTAAATACGAACGCGGCCTTGTGCTATTTCCTTCAAGATCGTATACCCTGCCCGCTATCTCTACCCTTTTTTCTTTTTTCTCCCGGGCTATCCTTAAAGCCGCGACCGTTTCATAAAGATCCGCCCTCCCGGACCGGATATTCCTGCCCAGCTGATTATTAAGGCTTGCCAGTGCCAGTAAGAATCTTTTTGAATTATCGGACACGGCCTTATAATCACCGGAAATATTATCGTTAAGGAGGTCAAAATAAGGACATTTATACCCCTCTCTGTTATCGAACCTGGGGAGAACAGAAATGTATGTAATATTATTCCGTCTGAAAAGGTCCGTTAAATTTTCCGTATGAAAACCTCCGGATATCAGTATCGCGGATCTTTTCTCGATAACGTTATCATCAGAAAAAACCATATTATCCAGAAATTTCTCATCTCTTTTGAAGGAAAAATCGTAGAATTTTGAAACAATTTTAAGATAAGACCTCATCTCAGAGATATGCGCTTTGATATTTTCAAGGATATCCTTATCTACATACTTACAGGAAAAAATCCGGGAATAACAAGCTTCATCAAATATCTTTCTATTATTTTTATAGATCTCAAAATCTTTACGGGTAAGCTGAAAACTGAATATATTTCTTAGAAAATCCACATTCCCGCTCAACAAAAAAAGCTCTTTTTCCGCGCCATTTACTACAAGCTTTTCAAAAATATCCGAGGAGAGAACATCTATCTCTTCGAAAAGCAAATCCTTTTCTATATGTTCGTATTCCGAGATATATCGCACATACTTATCCAATTCTATGTAAATGCAGGGGTCTATCCTCACACATCGCGCTTTTTCTCTCAAATATGAGTAAAATTCCGAAGACAGAAGACGTCCCTTACGAAACGCTATGACTTTTGAGATCAGTTCTTTCCGTTCATATTTGGAAAGAACCCTGAACAATTCATCCACCAGTGAATCTCTTTCAGATTCGGCCTTTTCAAAATCAATAAGACCTTCTGCTTCTAGCGTGCGGTGACCTTCCCCCCAAAAACAGTGCCACTTGTAATTAGAGTGCAAGTGTGTTA
>CAYMTI010000257.1:1950-2654 GCA_964393315.1 uncultured Planctomycetia bacterium | reverse complement strand
AAAAAGACGATCTATATGATCGTCTTTTCCATAATTTCCCGAAAACGGGAATATGAAGCATGCGAAGGGATCTTCCTCTCGTCTACACGCTGACCCCAAGCTTGCTTGTATGTGAGGAAGAAAAGTCAAAAAACTCGTTTTTTGACTTTTTTGACGAACAGACAAAAAAAAACGATCTATTGATCGTCTTTTCCATAATTTCCCGAAAACGGGAAATTATGGAGCGAGCGAAGGGAATCGAACCCTCGTAGGAAGCTTGGAAGGCTTCTGCACTACCACTGTGCTACGCTCGCCCTCAAAATATACTATTTGAAATAATATACTTTTTTTCAGGAAAATGTCAATAAGTATCTTGATGTCGGTAAGATTAAACCCAAAGGTATTGCCATTTTTTCTTACATTTTAAGGATCACACCTATAAGACACCTGCAATCAAACCTAACTCTTATTAAGTCAAAAATATCACCGGCCTAAAGCCTTCTCAATAGCTTTTATCAACGCTTCACTCGAGGCCGTAGCGCCCGATACCGCGTCAACATCCAAAGACTGAGTTTTTATTATTGAGGGTATTATCTCCCTGGCCATAAAAACATACCCGTCTTCTTTTGAATCGACGATCTCAATATCGTATATCTCGCTATCTTTAACGGAAACTTTGACCTCAATTACCCGACCGCCGAAATCCTCGGCTTTGCCATAATATT
>CAYMTI010000257.1:0-1940 GCA_964393315.1 uncultured Planctomycetia bacterium | reverse complement strand
ATATTCTCCGTCCGGGATACAAGGGTCAATACCGGCTCCTGCCACAGAAACACATAATGAAATGATAATTAGAAAAAAAATCACATAAAATATATTTTTCATAAAACAACTTCTTCTACAAAAACTGGGGATAATATGCTTTCAACTCTTTGTCCAGGCTTCGCCCCTCAGGTAAATACTTTTCAAGTTCATCCCAGAATTCCCTTCGGTGATTTTTAATCCGAGTATGTATCAGCTCATGAACAATAACATAATCTCTTAATCTGCCGGGCAGATTAACAAGTTTTGAGTTAAGGTTTATTATATTCTCCCCGGCACAACTACCCCATCTTGTCTTAAATTCCCTGATCCTGATACCGTTATAGCTCAAACCTGTCACATCGGCCAACTCTTTTAACCTCGCTGCCAGAACATCTTTCGCTTTATACCCCGGGTATGCTTTGTTTTCTTTAAGCAAAGCTTCGTGCTGTTTTTTTACCCGCTGCATTTTTTTTACATATTTATCTACCCATAACCTGTTCTTTTTAAGCAGCCCTTCAGCGTCTTTATATGACAGAAAATAAGGAACCGATACCCTTAAAGTGCCTTCGCCTTCAAACGAAAGGCTGACTCTCTTTGCTCCCTTTCTCTTTATCAAATAAACCTCTTCCACACCCGGTACGTCTATATTTATCCGAAACATTGACTCTATCCATTTTTAAATAAAAAGCACAAACATATCCATAATAAAAAGATACGCGAACAACGAAAATTCACAGGCCATAGGTATCTTAAAGACCATAACATTAAAAAAATTACCGCCGGAAATAAATTTTTCATACTGTTTCCGGAAAAAAATCATTATAAACAATCCCAGGGTTTCATAAAACATAACCGCGAACAAAAGTATTGACACCGGACCGGATACAAAAAAGTTAAAAGACCCGAACTTCTTCAGCTGAATGACCATAATAGCCAACATGAAAAATATCCACCGCCCCAGTATCCCGCCTATTTTCATCTTTTTCATTTTACTTGCTATCTCATTCGAATCTTTTCGAAAAGAATTAAATACAAGCGCAGCCAGAATAAACAGCAAAAAATCGACCATAAATCCTATCCATTCCGAGGACATTATATAGTTTCTACTTTTCTCAAATAAACCGTCATACGAAATACCCTTCCCCTTGCCGTCCCTGTCAAACATCGAAACCCCATATTTAATAATGCTTTTAAAACTGAAACCGTTATCTGTCGAAGGGATAGATTCTTCTTCCACATCTTCTTC
This sequence comes from uncultured Planctomycetia bacterium, assembly GCA_964393315.1. Classification (GTDB taxonomy): domain Bacteria; phylum Omnitrophota; class Gorgyraeia; order Tantalellales; family Tantalellaceae; genus CAYMTI01. The sequence continues at coordinate 673 of CAYMTI010000257.1, read as the reverse complement.
CGTAATGAAATCATAAGAAACCGGAGCTTTTTCTATCTCTTTGATATTATCTTTTTTAACACTGTATATAATATCCCCGCTCTTGCCCATGGGAAGCCTAACAGAAACTTTTTCCTCGGTCTCGGATATAACCTCTCCCTCGATCATCTTTCCGCTTTTAAGATGAATAAGGTCACTAAATCCGGCAGAAGCAAAAAGCAGAAAAAGAGCTAGCGTCAAAAATATTTTGCCCCTCACACATACCCTCCCTTTTTATTAAAAAATGAACGTTTTCCGTTTTCATATCTGCCCCGCATTCACATAAATTATACCTGCATAAGAGCACAATTCAAGCCGACTCATAAAATAGTAGCCCGGCATTCACTTTTACTCTTGTATCTTTATAAACTGTGATGTAAATTTGTTATTAAAAGATCTTTAGTGGATTCCGCGAAATAGACAGAAAGGGAAAAGTATGGGAGATACCTTCAGACTTCAGGGGCTCGATCCGACAACCGAATTAGGAAAATATTTTGATGACAATAAATGGTGGTGGCACGGATTATGGGATTATGTATATTCCCTGTGTTCAGACTTTCTTACCAAGGATGATTATATAAACGGTCACAGAATAGAGGATGTGACCTTCCCCCCAAAAACAGTGCCACTTGTAATTAGAGTGCAAGTGTGTTAA
>CAYMTI010000256.1:0-2658 GCA_964393315.1 uncultured Planctomycetia bacterium | reverse complement strand
ATGATGTACGCTTCCCACAGCTACAGCGGCCGGCAGAGCGGCATGATCTTTATCAACCCCCCTGTCGCTCAAAACCAGTAAGGTATATCCTTCATTTATCGCATCCTCGGCTTCACGGCATATTTTATCTATTGCCTTCCTGAAAGCCCCTTTTCCCGAGACATCGAACAAAATAGAAATAGATTTTGTCCTGAACCCGTCTTTATCGATAGCGCTTATTTTTTCAAGGTCCTCATCGGTCAAAACAGGATTACGCACGAATAATTTGCGAGCCTGTCCCGGATCTTCTTTTAAAATATTGAACTGGGGACCGACGGGGACGTTAAGGCTCATCACTATTTTTTCACGTATAGGATCGATGGGCGGGTTAGTGACCTGAGCGAAAAGCTGCTTAAAATAATTGTATATGACCTGGGGTTTATCTGAAAGAAGCGCATGCGGAGAATCGTTGCCCATAGCGCCTGTCGGCTCCGTTCCCGTATCCGCCATGGGGGTTATTATCTCTTTAAGGTCTTCCCGCGTATATCCGAAGGCTTTCATCAAAGGAAGAAGTTGCTCCTCTTTTATATCGGGAAGGTTCTTTCCCGGCTTCAGATCCTTTAAATAAACAGCATGTTCTTTTAGCCACCTGCCGTAAGGCTGCCTGGAGCAAATCTCTTTTTTTACTTCTTCGTCCTGTATTATCCGCCCTTCTTCGGTGTCTATATAAAATATCTTTCCCGGCTCCAAACGCCCTGAATGCTTTATATTCTCAGGATCGATGTCTAATACTCCCACTTCGGAAGCCATTACCACAAGATCATCTTTCGTGACCACGTATCTGGCGGGACGTAAGCCGTTCCTGTCAAGAACAGCTCCTATCCTGGTCCCGTCCGTTGCCGCTATGGCCGCGGGACCGTCCCAGGGTTCCATAAAACAGGAATGGAATTCATAAAAATCCCTGATCCCGGAATCCAGATTATCATTATGCTCCCAGGCCAGAGGTATAAGCATCATCATAACATGAGGGATACTGCGTCCTGATAACTCCAACAGTTCGAAAACATTATCTATCGTAGCCGAATCACTTCCCCCGGGAACTATAACACTTCTGATCTTCTCCATATCTTCTCCGAACAAAGGATTTTCAAGAAGGCTCTCCCGGGCCTTCATCCAGTTTATATTCCCCCGTACCGTATTGACCTCTCCGTTGTGCGCGAGAAACCTGAACGGCTGAGCCAGATCCCATGTAGGAAAAGTGTTAGTGCTGTACCTTGAATGCACCAGTATTAACGCCGTTCTAATGGACTCTTCCCGCAGGTCTTTGAAATATCTCCTTACCTGTTCCGGAGTTAAAAGGCCTTTATAGCTTACCGTCCGGGAAGAAAGGCTGGGAATATAAAAAAAGTTATTTTGAAGCAGCCCGGATCTTTTTATCTCGTTCTCTACACGTCTTCGAATAACATAAAGTTTCCTTTCGAAAACCATCTGATCGGATATACTCTCAGCGCGTTCTATAAATATCTGTTTCAAAACAGGTTGGGTCCTTTTTGCTTCCACCCCGATCATTGAATCGTCTACCGGGACATCCCTCCACCCGAGAACTTTCTGCCCTTCTTCTGCCACCACTTTTTCGAGTTCCTTCACGCATATATCCCGCTGCGCTGTATCGGCAGGTAAAAATACTATCCCCGTACCGTACTTCCCCCTATCGGGCAGCACTATACCCAGTTTTCCGCAAACCTCTCCGTAAAATTCATGCGGGATCTGCATTAGAACGCCGGCCCCGTCACCCGTTTCCGGATCGGCGCCTACAGCCCCTCTGTGGCTCATATGCTCAAGAACATCCAGCCCTTTTTCCAGGATCTTATGAGTCGCTTTCCCGGTTACATCGCAAACAAATCCCACTCCACAGCTATCGTGTTCGAACGCCGGGTCATATAATCCCTGTCTGGATGGCAACCGGTCATACTTCATTTCTTTTCCTTTTTCGATCATATTTTAAATTTCCTTACATCTATATCAAGTTTCTTAACTTTCATTCGCAAAGTATTACGATTTATGCCCAAAAGTTTTGCCGCGATAGATTGATTACCGAAGGCCCTTTTCAATGCCTTTTCGATAAGTATCTTTTCTGTCTGACTGATAATATCGCTATATACTTTTCCGTTTAGATCTTCAGAGAACATTTTATCCACATTTTTAACAAATTTTTCGTTCTTCATATGTCTTCCTCTCTACGCAAAAAAAGCTTAATTTCAAGGCACCTTCAAGTTAAAAAAAAACCCTTTAAGACTGTTTCTCAGTCAAAAAGGGCTCCTTCGCCTGTCTTTCTTTCTTCCTTCTATGGAACAACATCCTCGTTATAACATCAACGTATAACGGCATCTTCGCCATTTGTAGGTTATTTTACCACCACCCGAAATAAATGTCAAGAGCGATATCCCCGCGGCTTTTTGCCATTTTAAGAGAAGTTTTCGATTCGGGCGGCTTTCATATACCGGAAGTCTAACAATTAATCCCGTTTATTAAAAAACAAACTTTCAAAGTTTTTGCATATCATATATCCGGTTTTAAGTATTCCGGCCATACGTTCGGAGCTTTCCCCCTTGAAAGCCTCTAAACTCTCGATTCCGGACTTGTAATACTCACTCATCCATTCAAGCACCATATCAGGAT
>CAYMTI010000255.1:0-2659 GCA_964393315.1 uncultured Planctomycetia bacterium | reverse complement strand
TTAACTGATGAAGCTGAGCTAGACCGTACATTTCGGCATGCTCTATCATCATAACAGTAGCATTGGACACATCGATACCTACCTCAATTATCGTGGTCGCCACCAGTATATCGTACTTCTTATCCGCGAAATCTCTCATAATCCGTTCTTTTTCAGCGGATTTCATTTTCCCGTGAAGCATGGCCACCCGCAGGTCACTGAATACGGTCTTTTTCAGTTCCTTGTACATTTCCTCAACGGATCTCAATGTAGAAATATCATTCTCTTTGACCCGGGGATAAACAATAAAAGCCTGTCTGCCGGAAGACACTTCCTCTCGAATGAAACCGTAGACACTAGACCGTTGCTCCTCCCTTACCCAATAAGTAGACACTTCCTGCCTTCCTCCGGGTTTATCTTTCAGGAGAGAAACATCCATGTCACCAAAGAACGTAAGCACATGGCTTCTGGGAATAGGCGTAGCCGGCATAACCAGCATATCAGGAGACAGCCCCTTCCTTCTCAAACTATCTCTTTGCACAACACCGAATTTATGCTGTTCATCCACAACGACAAGACCAAGATCTTTATATTCAACATCCTCTTGTATCAATGCGTGTGTTCCGACTATAATGTCTATATCTCCTGAACTTATTTCGTTTCTTACCCGTTCAACCGTTGTCCTATCACCAATCTTCGCTAGAAACTGTATATTTATCCCCATAGGCATAAAGATCTCACTCATAGTCATAAAATGTTGCCGCGCAAGTATCTCCGTAGGAGCCATTATAGCGGCCTGATATCCATTTTTCACCGCTACGAATAGCGCGTATATCGCCAAAACGGTCTTCCCACTGCCTACATCCCCCTGTATCAATCTATGCATGGGTTTTTCGTCGGACATATCCTTTTCAATATCGTTTATACATTTTTTCTGAGCATCGGTAAACGCAAAATCGAACAAAGACTCAAACTCTTTTATACTTATCTTGTCTGTATCATGCCGGATCCCTTTTTCCCTCATTTTTTCACGCTTAAGAGCCAGTACCAGCTGAAGAATAAAAAATTCCTCAAAAACAAGCCTTTTATAAGCTCTTTTTATGTTATCCGGAGAATGAGGAAAATGTATGTTCTCAAGAGCGAACCTGTTATCCACAAGTTTTCGCCTGGCCATAATATCAACGGGCAGCCACTCCTGAATTTCCCCCAAATGGGTTTTTAACCCGGCATAAAGGGTTTTCCTCAAATATTTCTGAGTAATATTTTCAGTTACCGAATATATCGGAACAATACGTCCAATCTCCAGGAGATCTTTGCGGTCAGAGTCCTTAGAGATCAACTCAAAAACAGGATGGGTTATTTGAAGCCTTTTTTGAAGTTCGACTTTACCGAAAAGAACTATTTTCTGTCCCGGTTTTAATATTTTCCTTAAAAAAGGCTGATTATACCAAACAGCATAAATTCTTCTGTTACGGTAACCTACGGAAATCTCAAAAATACGACGCCCCGTACGGGCGGTAAAAAAACCGGTTTTAAGTACTTCTCCAAAAACCGCCTGATATCCTCCCGGATTTACGTCGCAGACTGGTATTACATGTCTGCGGTCCTCATACTTCCTCGGCAAATAATGAAAAATATCGTATATAGTATTTATTCCCAGTTTTTCGAAATACTGGGCTTTCTTCGGCCCTACACCTTTTAAATATCTTATAGGCCTGTTTTGAATATTTTTTTCCTCTTGCATAATATCCTTTATTATGATATTATTTGCTTCTATTTCGGATCATTAACCTTTTACTATACGATAGTGTTTAATTATAAGAGAAAGGTTTAAAGATAGCAAGTTTATAAAGAAAGGTTTTTATTATGTCAAGAGAATGTTCAATATGCGGGAAAAAACCGGTTGCAGGTAGAACAATAGCCCGCAGGGGTATGGCTAAAAGTAAGGGCGGCGTAGGCCAAAGAATTACAGGTATATCGAAAAGAAGATTTTCCCCCAACATACAGTCAGTGAACGCTTTGATAGACGGAAAAAAGAAGAAGATCAAAATATGCGCTAAATGCCTAAAAGCCGGGAAAGTGACAAAAGCTATAAAAAAGACCGCGTAAATATAAATACCGATCCATAAAAAAACTGACCATTTTCATGGTCAGTTTTTTTATGACAGCCTAACTTCAAACTTCAAAAAACTCAAATTAAGATCTGAATATCCTTAATGTTAAGCTGAATAGAGTCTATCCCCCTCCAGCTATTGATAGACGGATAATAAGCAAGATTTATTATATCCCCTTCTTTAGGTTTAGCCATGCTCCCGGGGTTGAAAGTTATAGCTTCGTAAGTTATATTTCCGCAGGTAACCAGAAATTTAAAACCGTTCCTTCCTATTTTTTTAGGACTGTTCTTGACTTTCATCCCACTGGTCGCAAAAACAGGTTCAGGATTCCCCGTTCCGAAAGGCACAATAAGTTTGAGTTCATCTATCAGTTTTGTCCCTATACGGGAAAAAGGTATCCGCATATCGATCTTCATCTCAGGAAGGGTTTCTTTTTTATCGAAGAAATATTTTCCAGCAACATCAAATAACTATTCTAGAAAAAGATAAACATCATTCATCTTTATTATTAAACCGCAAGCGGCTTCATGTCAACCAAAATCCGATAAAAATTCTTTGGAAGCGTC
>CAYMTI010000254.1:0-2667 GCA_964393315.1 uncultured Planctomycetia bacterium | reverse complement strand
TGTATACGCCCCGTCAATATTTTATATTCTTTTTTGTCTACGCATTATTATTTTCTTTGTTTTTCAGATTGATATCGTTACAGATATTTAGTCATGACCGTTTTTCCAGTATGGCTTCCGGGCAGCACAATACAGTTATAAAACTAGAACCCAGAAGGGGAGTTATTTACGACCGGTTCAAAGAGCCACTTGCTATAAACCTTGATATGCCTAGCATTTACTGTAATCCCCGAGAGATGTCTGCAGAAGAAAAATCGCGTACGGCTACCATTCTTGCCCGGGAATTGGAATTGGATGAAGAGTGGTTCGAAACCAGACTGAACAGAGATAAAGCCTTTATCTGGATAAAGAGAAAAGTGCAATCGAAGATCGCTGATCGGTTAAAACGTTTGGATCTTAAAGGGGTATATTTTCTTGATGAAAGCAAAAGGAAATATCCTAATGATTCACTGGCTTCCCATATTATAGGTTTCGCGGGGATGGATAATAAAGGCCTGGAGGGAATAGAGCGGGATCAGGATAGATTCTTGAAAGGGTCTCCAGGATGGAGGCATATTGTCAGGGATGCTAAAAGGCGAACGGTTCTGTTCAATGAAGAGAGTTCTATCCCGGCTATGAACGGTAATAACCTGATTTTGACCATTGATGCCGTTATACAGTACATCGTGGAGGATGAGTTGGCCAAGATGAGCCGGAAATTCAATGTGTCGGGCGCTTCTTGCATAGTAATGGATCCTTATACCGGCAAGATCCTTGCTATGGCTAATTACCCCGGATATGATCTTAACAAATATTATCTAGCACCTCGGGACATTATGAAGAATATATCCATTTCGAATATTTATGAGCCCGGAAGTGTTTTCAAGATAATACCCGCCAGTGCCGCACTGAATGAGGGTATAATAGGTCTAGACGAAGAGATCTTCTGTGAGAACGGTGAATGCCGTCTCGGTGGACGTATCCTTCACGATTATCACGCTTATGGGGATCTTTCTTTTGAGGATGTAATAGTTAACTCCAGTAATATAGGAACGGTTAAGGTCGCTCAAGTACTGGGAGAGGAAAAGTTGTTCAAATATATACAAGAATTCGGTTTCGGACATAAGACGGGAATAGATATTTCAGGAGAGGTAAGCGGGATAAGCCGGCCGCCTTCCACATGGTCGAAAAGTGATATTACAACCATACCTATAGGCCAGGGTATAGCTGTTACTGCTTTGCAGCTTGTGCGTGCAATGTCGGTAATAGCCAACGGTGGATATCTGATGAGACCTTATTTGATAGAAGCTGTAACCAGTCATGAAGGGGAAATACTAAAAGAATTCAACCCTCAAAACGAGGGAGTGGTAATTCAGACTGATGTATGTGAAAAACTGCGTAAGGTCCTAAAAAAGGTTATAGCGGAAGGCACGGGCAGGTACGCAAAATCTAAGATCTATGATCTTTGCGGAAAGACCGGAACAGCCCAAATGGTTAATCCCGAAGGGGGATACTTTGAGAACAAATATAACGCTAGTTTCCTGGGATTCGGTCCGGCAGAATTTCCCAAGATATGTATTGTTGTTACCGCATTTGATCCTCATCCTGTTCATTTCGGAGGTGTTGTAGCCGGACCGGCTTTTAGGAATATTGCGGAAAGGACTTTGAAGTACCTGAGTTCCATGACCGAAGAAAAAGAAACAGTCTCGGGAGTACGATAATGGACGAATATGCTGTTATAGATGATATGATAAGAGATGGGATCATATCGGCGGATAATATCAAGATCGATACACGGCTTGTTTCTGCCGGGGATGTTTTTATCGCTGTGAAAGGTTTTACCCGTGACGGGCATGATCATATCGTTGATCTTGCAGGCAGAGAAGCCGCACTGGTCATTTGTGAGCATTCCCCTCTTTTATCTGTTAAAGGCAAGGACCTTAATGTTTTAATAGTAAAGGATTCGAGAGAAATCATGGGTTATATAGCAAGGTCGATTTACAAAGACCCTTCATGCGTTATGGATCTTTACGGGATAACCGGCACTAACGGTAAAACCACAACGGTATTTCTAATAAATTCTATTCTGGGAAAGGCGGGTAAAAAATGCGGGTTTACTAGTACAGTGTATACAAAAACAGGAGAACCCGGGATGGAAAGATCTCACATGACAACACCGGGTGTTTTTGAACTTTATTCGCTTTTAAATAAAATGTATGAAGAGGGAAATAACACGGGAATAATTGAAATATCCAGTCATGCTTTAGCTCAAAAACGAGTATGGGGGATTAAATTGGATACGGCGGTATTTACTAATATAACGCCCGAACATATGGATTATCACGGGAACATGGACGATTATTTCCGTGATAAATCGAAGATACTCGGGCTTTTAAAAAAAGACGGACGTGCTGTTTTGAATGCTGATGATCCCATGGTTGCAAGTCTTTTATCCGCGAACAGTACTCATACTTGCGTCACCTTTGGGATAAGTAATAAGGCGGATGTTACGGCCTCGGATATAAAGATGTCAACGCGGGGAACGGTGTTCACGATGAAAATAAAAAATATGGATATTGTTGAAGTAGAAACCCCGCTGATTGGTGAGCACAACGTATATAACGTTCTTGCGGCCGTCGCCTCGGTAATATATAAAGATATATCTATTGAAATCATTCTATCCGCCGT
>CAYMTI010000253.1:0-2678 GCA_964393315.1 uncultured Planctomycetia bacterium | reverse complement strand
CCTTCTCATAGATACGGCCGGTATAAGACATAAAAGAAAGGTAAAGAACCCGGTAGATGTTTACAGTATAATGAGATCAAAGGAATCGATCGAGCGTGCGGATGTTGTCGTACTTTTGCTGGACACCGCGGAAGGGGTTACGAAAGATGACATAAGTATATTAAACTTCGCGGCCGAAGCCGGAAAAGCCTGTCTAGTCCTTGTAAACAAATGGGATCTTTCAAAAGAAATAAAGGAAGTTTCTAGAGAAGATTATGAAAAACATCTTTTGTACGCGGCAAACTTGCTTGAGGATTTTCCGTTACATTTTGTGTCAGCTCTGACCGGAGAAAAAGTTGCTAAAACCCTGGTTAAGATACGCGAATTGAACGACAGGCTTGATATTCAGGTGTCGACGCCCTTTTTAAATAAGATATTCGAGAAACATGATCCTTGTGTTATCCCTATTCCCAGGAGAAAAAAACGTCCAAATTTTTTATATATTACACAAAGCGGCCGTCGTCCTTTAAAATTCAGTTATTTCGTTAACGATCCGTCTCTGGTCCTTCCGGTGCACATAAGTTTCATAAAGAACCAGCTAAGAGATAATTTACCTTTAAAGGGTATACCATTTAAAGTGTTGTTCAAAAGATCCAGGAAAGGGAGAAAATAATGTATCTAACGGCAGTTATTTTATTGATCCTAAGTTCTTACCTGTTAGGGAGTTTTCCCACAGCATATATTTTTGTTAAGCTCATTAAGGGCGAAGATATAAGAGATCACGGTAGCGGGAATGTCGGGGCGACTAACGCGGCACGGGTTTTAGGCAAAAAAATTGCTGTTGTCGTTTTCGCGATCGATGTCCTTAAGGGAACAGCGGCGGTAACTCTTCTTCCGGTTCTTTTCGCTAAAATAACCCCGGGAAGCAGCGGGTTCCAAACCGGAATTTATATACTAGCGGGAGCGGCTGCTATTGCTGGACATATATGGACCGTTTTTTTGAAATTCAAAGGCGGAAAAGGTGTTGCTACTACCGCCGGTGTCATGGCAGGGCTTTCCCCTGTAATTTTGTGTACGGGTTTATTGTTATGGATAATAGTATTCTCGATATGGCGGTATGTTTCACTGGCATCCATTTCGGCTGCCGTCGCTTTACCTATACTCAGCCTGATTCTTGGAAAGGGGCTGGACTTCATTATATTTTCCTGCATAATTTGTTTGATCGGTGTATATGCCCACAGATCAAATATCAAAAGATTGATACAGGGTACAGAGAATAGGTTAAGATAGCAAATAGTTTGAAAAAAATCTTGTCATTTTTCTATGGTAAAGTATAATATAAATGTTAGGTCAATAAATAGTATTAACGAAAATATTGTTTGTGCTTGTGCATTTTAAACACTTTTAAAAAGTACTGATCAAGTAAGGCGGATAATAAATGAAAAAAATGATCTATAAAAGTTATTTAGGTAATAATCCTAGAAAAAGAGAGATCTCAATTGAAGAACAGTCCAATTGGAGGAGTGCTCGTAATGGAACTTTGAACCGGGCTGTAATTCTTAAGAAAAAGACTTGTAAGTATTATATAGAAAAAAGTTTTACATCAAAAGACGCTCTTGAGTTGAAGTCCTGGGTAAACAAGGAAAAAAGTAAAGGATGCCGTAAGGAACGTTATTTACTGAGGTTTTATGATGATAAGACCGGAGAAACAAAAATAATATGTAAGGTATTAGGCGATTTTTATGTTGTGAATGGTCAAACAGTTTTTAAGGTGTTATATGTAAATAAAATAAAAGTTCAGATATTGGATATCGAAAATACCAGGTGTACTTATGCTGAATAAAGAATGTAAACATATATCAATAAAATTATATTTTCGTGCTTTTTTAAAGCTTTGCGATATAAAAGTACGTTTATTTCTGTCCGAGACAATTCTCAATAACAAATTCTATAATCCGCTTCAAATGTTCATGCCCCCAGGAGAGAGGAGATAACTCTCCTCTCCCCTCCACTTTTTTTCGAGAAATAGTTGCCATTATTAAAAAATGGGTCTACTTTCTATATGTAAACCAATATAAAGTTAGTTTATGCGGTGGTAGAAATCTAGTCTTTTGTGTTATGTGATTTTAAACAGAAGGGTTTGAGATGTTAAGGGAAAAATTATAAAAGCAATATTAACGGTAATATTCGCGGTTTTATTAGTTGCGTATACATGTCCGGCTTATGTCTCTTATGTGCAAGCTTATAATTATTGGAAACTGGACGGGAATGCTTTAGACTCTAAAGACAATAATAACGGAACGGTGAGCGGGGCTATGGTGACTACCGGAAAATACGGCCAGGCATATTATTTTGACGGAGAGGATGCTTATATTTACGGATATGATTCCGGATTTACTACCTGGACCGGCCCTAGAAGTGTATCTTTTTGGGCTAAACCTACCGAGATTACTGGTAATATGGTGTTTTCGTACGTTAATTATAGCGCAAGAAATTTATATGCGGGAGGAATAAATTCGCAAGATTCAACATGGTTCATCAGCTAGTATGGACAAACTGTTAAAGGTGCTGTCGCGGAGGTTAATAAGTGGGATCATGTGGTGTATGCTATAATATTACTACTTGTTGACTATAAATATTATATGTGTTAAACTTTCAGAGTTCCATATTAAACTGCAGATTAGGATATTGGCTATTTC
>CAYMTI010000252.1:0-2678 GCA_964393315.1 uncultured Planctomycetia bacterium | reverse complement strand
GATTACAAATCCGTTGCTCTACCAGTTGAGCTACAGGGGCATAAGCATTTTTTACCTTATTTGTGAAAAAATTAATAGTAAATTCCGCTTTTTCCTCATCCACTTTCTGTATCGCGTAACCCGCGTGTACCAGGACATATTCCCCTACGGCAGGGTTATCTATCAGATCCAGAGCCACTTTCCTCTTAGTACCTGTTACTTCGACCACTGCTATACCATCATTTATATCTATTATTTTTCCCGGAACACTCCAGCACATGTTACTCCCTCATTCGGCATTCAGTGATAAGTGATGCATAAGCTGTGAGCATTATGTCCCGCCGCACCGCTACTTGTCCACTGATATCTACTCACATATTCGCGGCGACAACAGCCTGCCCGACGCTTAACCCCAGATCACTGGGCGAAAATTTCTTATGCGTATAAATCTCCAAATTCGATGACCTGAATCTTTTTCTGATCCTGTCCACAATATACCTATTCAAAAAACAACCGCCGGAAACAACGACTTTCTTCACCCCGGACATCCGGTATATTTCTTCACTTAAACTGAATATCATATCCGCTATAGTATTATGAAACTTAGCGCTTATAACCCCGGCAGCTACACCCCCGGAGATATCCGCGACTATCTCTCTTATCATGCCGGAAACACAAATATCCTCACCGCGGACATCATAAGCATATCCAAAGCCGACATCATCGGACGCGGCCTTTTCCAGTAGAATAGCTCCTTCTCCCTCAAAAGACGATATGTCGCATATACCTGTCAGGGAAGAAACCGCGTCGAAAAGCCTCCCCATACTTGAAGTTAACGGAGCGTTTATCTCCTTATCCATCATCTGGATTACCATAGAAAGCTTAACTTTTTCCAAACGTTTCAACAAAGGCGTGTCTAACGTCCAGATATCCGTCCCGAAAACATCGTAAAGATAAGCAAGCGCCATACGCCAGCCTTCTCTTGAAGCTTTATCTCCTCCGGGCTGAGGTATATATTTTAAATGGAACATCCGGCAGAATTCACGTTTCGAACACAACATGAACTCCCCGCCCCAGCTGCGCCCGTCATTGCCGTATCCTGTACCGTCAAAAGATATCCCTATAACCTCCCCTTCAATACCGTTATCTTCCATACAGGAAACAATATGGGCATGATGGTGCTGAACTTTAAGCAGCACTGACCCCGCTGTTTCCGCGTGCAACTTCTCGGCAAGTCCGGAAGAATAATAATCCGGATGCAGGTCACAAACCATGCAGCACGGAGCAATTCCTTTATTCGAAAGATATTTCTTAATACTGAACTCATACTTATTAAAATTGCGGACGCTTGTAAGATCATCTATCATTTCACTTACATACATACCTTTTTCCGAAAGAACGGAAAAACATGTTTTATTTTCAGCTCCGAAAGCTATTATTTCATTCATTACTTTATTCACTCCCGTTACCGTTACCGGCTACAAAATATGAAAGCACTTCTAGTTCTCTTAAAAAATCTACGTTTTTAACCTTTACATGGTCAGGAACATCAAGGTTGACCGGAGCAAAATTCAATATACCTTTGATCCCAGCGGAGACTAATACATCCGCCGCTTCCTGAGCGTCAGTCGCTGGAACCGTTATTATCCCGAGCGCTACGTCATTTTTCTTGATTTCCTTTTCCGCTTCATCCAGCGCTTTTATCTTTATCCCCTCCAGATCCTTTCCGATCTTCCTAATGTCAACATCAAAAGCCGTTACTATTTTCATCCCGCGTTTCCTGAACCCGGCATATACCAGAAGAGCGCTACCCAGGTGCCCAATCCCTACTATAGCCACATTGAACGTCCGGTCCTTTCCCAGGATCTTTTCAAGTACGGTCTTTAATTCCTCGACCTTGTATCCGGATCCGCTTACACCAAATTGACCAAAATATCCCAGGTCTTTCCTCACCTGGACATCACTTAAATTTGATCTGTCTCCCAGTTCCGCGGAAGAAATAGTTTTTATCTTTAATCTGTGTAATTCCGTGACCTCTCTCAGATAAACAAACAACCTTGATATAGTTAATTCAGATATTTTTTTTTTGCTCATGAAACTTTTCTTTTAAATTAATTAACCCAAGAAAACTTCGTGACGTTTTTCACAAAGTCTGTACTTTATTTCACAAAGTATATACCTTTTATACCTATATGTCAATATAATAGATGATATTTTAAATTCAAACAAAGATGCTCGATTATCCCTAAAAAAACAACCATACCTTTCTTTTTTACCTGGTCGGCAGAATATAGATGTAAACCTATTTAGATTAAGTATTTATGATATTTTTGTGATCAACCTGGTTGGTTTTAACCAGGTTGGAAGTATTGTTGTTACAATAGGTATGAACGCATTTTTTGACCCAAAGTCTACCTTTCTCTATTCCCTAACAAAACTAGATCTCTAAGGGCTTCGGAATTTTTGGCTTTCATCCAGCGCTCTTTAAATTGCGGATTCTCAACTATTTGGGCTATAGCGGACAAAGCTCTCAGGTGAAATGTCCTTTCATCTTTAGTCCCGGCTATAACAAATACCATCTTCACAGATTCTTCAGCTCCGGGAAATTTTATTCCTTTCCTGCACCTGGCCATGAGTATAATAAATATGTTTTCGCCCGGTAATATCATATGCGGTATAGCAAGGGATGGGCTTAGTAC
>CAYMTI010000251.1:0-2688 GCA_964393315.1 uncultured Planctomycetia bacterium | reverse complement strand
GACTATGTTACGTTATTTGAGGAGGATACGCCTTTGGCTCTAATTAAAGAAATCCTTCCGGATATGCTTTTTAAGGGAGGAGATTGGAAGACTGAGGATATTGTCGGAGGTGATGTTGTAATTGAGAGCGGCGGAGAGGTTATGTCTCTTGATTTCGTTGAAGGATACTCAACTACCGGAATAATAGAAACAATAAAGGATTAAACTTTTTAAATCGGCTTTGAAATTGTAAAAGGACCAGAAAGGGCAGGAAATCTTCGTATTAATTTGAACTCGAACGTAGAGCCCGGGACTTGTGTTTTAAGAATTACTATGTTTAGGAGATTTATAATGGATAGAGGGGTATACAGGATCATAGACGCTAATCTTAATCGGGTAATGGAAGGGATAAGGGTTTGTGAAGATATTATCAGATTTACTTCGAATAATGAGAATCTTACTTTCAGGTTAAAAAGTTTACGTCATGACATTTTTGAATCTATTAAGGATATGCGAAAAAGTCATCTTGAGGAACTGGTTTCCGCCAGGGATATAAGTGATGATGTAGGCATTAAAAGCATTGATAGTGAAAAGAACCGGGAAAATCTGGTCGACCTGTTTCTAGCTAATACACAGCGTGGCAAGGAGTCTTTAAGAGTCCTTGAAGAGGTTTTAAAGCTTTTTGACCAGGACCTGTCACAGGGGTTTAAAAATTTTCGTTTTAAACTGTACGAAATCGAAAAAACAGCAGTCAAGGACATCGAGATCCTGTGTCGTTCCTGATAGTATGGTGGTTACCTTCCCCGGGAAGTATTTGATGCGTTTTCCCTAAAGATACCTGTTTAGAGGGCAGTTTTTTGATTTGATGCCTGGAAGTTTAATTTAAAAACCGGATACCGTCAATAAAGAAAAGGAAACGTGGTATTAATATGATAAGGATAAACAGCGATCTATTAAAAAGAACTGTTAAGAAAGAAGATATTGACTGTGAACAGCTTGAATGTTCTATAATACAGGGGTTCGCGGTGATCCCAGAGAATATTAAACATCCTCTGGATAAGCCCTGTGCCATAGGAAAAGGGTTGAAGACCAAGGTTAACGCCAATATAGGTTTAAGCCCGGGACATTCAAATATAGACCTTGAAATGAAAAAAATGGAAACAGCGATATCAGCGGGTGCAGATGCTGTGATGGACCTGTCTACCGGTCCATATCTGAAAAAATTGAGAAAAAAGATACTGGCGGAATGTCCGGTGGCCGTAGGGACTGTACCCGTGTATCAGATAGCATGTGATAAGACAAAGCAGTTTCTTACAATGACTGAAGATGATTTCATAGATGTGCTTTATCAGCAGGCCGAAGAGGGAGTCGATTTTTTTACTATACATTCGGGTATTACACTTAGCGCCGTGTTGTCTTTTAACGATAACTCCAGAATTCTTAATGTTGTAAGCAGGGGCGGAGCTCTTCTGGCTTCGTGGATGAATAATAACAAAAGGGAAAATCCTTTTTTGTCCCGTTTTGATGAAGTAATAGATATCGCGAAAAAATATAATATTGTACTCAGCCTTGGAGATAGTTTGCGTCCCGGATCTATTTGCGATGCTACTGACAGGCTTCAGATCCAGGAGCTGCTGGTGTTAGGAGATCAACAGAAAAAAGCTTTATCAGCAGGAGTTCAGGTCATGATAGAAGGGCCCGGGCATGTTAAGCTTGATGAGATCGAGTCCAATGTTAAACTGCAGAAATCTATTTGTCATGGGGCTCCTTTTTATGTTCTTGGGCCTCTTGTTACAGATTCAGCACCGGGATATGATCATATCGTAGGGGCTATAGGCGGTGCCATAGCGGCTTGGCATGGTGCTGATTTCCTCTGTTATGTTACGCCGGCGGAACATTTAAGACTTCCTGTGGAGGATGATGTCAGAAGAGGAGTAATAGCTTCCAGGATCGCCGCTCATGCGGCGGATATCGTTAAAAATATACCTTCAGCTTTTATACGGGACAAGGAGATCTCAAAAGCCCGAGCGAAAAGAGACTGGAGGAAGCAGTTCAAACTTGCGATAGATCCGGAAACGCCGGAAAGAGTCAGAAGCGAAGCCGTTCCGAATGAAGATGATGTTTGTTCAATGTGTGAGGACTTTTGTTCCATAAAAGTCCTGGAAGAAAGTTTTAAAAAACCCGAGGAGTAACACTTACAATTGATAAGATCTAAGAATTAATGTGTCAGATGGCGAATAAGCGATTTGGTACTTCCATGCGGTAAATGTTCTGTATCTTTTGATAGAGTCTTTTATGTTTTAAAGATGAGGAGCGCACATGAAATTAACAGTTATTGGGTCTATAGCTTTGGATTCCATAGAGACCCCTTTTGGCAAAAAAAAGGATATTCTTGGAGGAAGTGCCACTTTCTCTTCGGTCAGTGCTTCATGCTTTGCGCCTGTTAACCTTATAAGCGTTGTCGGCACAGATTTTCCAAAAAAATATCTTAATATGTTCAAAAAACGCGGGATCAATACTTCCGGTCTTGAAATAAGAAAAGGAAAGACATTCAGGTGGAAAGCTAAGTATAATTATGATCTGAGCTATGCCGAAACGCTGGATACTAAACTTAATGTTTTTGAGGGTTTCAGCAAACCGGAGATACCCTCAAATGTAACTTCGAAAGATAATCTTCAGCTTGCGAATATAGACCCGGAGCTTCAGAGT
>CAYMTI010000250.1:0-2697 GCA_964393315.1 uncultured Planctomycetia bacterium | reverse complement strand
AGGTATATCATTTATATTCGGGACTAGTCTTGAGATACTGCCGCGGCTTTATGCTCATGTTCATCCCTGGATACGTCCTTTATTCAGTTCTTCTCTCACTTTTTCTACGATATTAGCCATTGTATTGAATCAGCTGGTCAACATCAGGAAATAAGTCCGGTTGCTGTCTATCGCGGGTTTTCCATATTTAATTGGAGGCTTCTTTTTTGAAATATGCTTTTATCCTGTCCTCGACGTTTTTTTGCAGGTTTCTGTACCAGAAAGTGTAGTCATATTTGTGGTAGACCCCTTCCGGGAAAAATCCCGCATCAAAATGGTCAGGCGGAGTCGTGTTAAGGGCGCCGGTTGATGTGTTGATTTGCGCTCCGGTATAATTAGGGACTTCCCGTTCTATTTTATCACTATTTTGCTCGAAAAAAACCGCGCCTAAATTCATTGATCTATCCGCCGGAGTGTTATCTGTTTTCCAGTTTAACGGATTAATACAAAGGGCGTCCTCAAGAAGAACGGGTGAACCGGTTGCTCCGGGGGCCTGTGTATTGTAAGAGATTATTACACCTGTATCGTCTGAGGTTTGCGCGAAGTTCAAATAAGGATATTTTTCTATATCTTCTTTTGTGACCGAATAACCGATTATGTAAGCGGCAACAAGACGGTCTTGTAAACCTTCATCATAAAAACGCCGGAACAATAGATCAAGAAGAACCATGGCCCCCTAGCTGTGTCCGGCGAGAATAATGGGCCTATCCTTATTGAAATGGGCAAGATAATAATCGAATGCGCGCTGCACATCGTCCGCTCCGATGCGGAAATATTTATCCCTGAACATATCTCTGGATGGATCCAGTTCTATTATCGACATTTGTCTGTAAAACGGTGCGAACAGGTTAGCGGATCCGGAATAGACTCCGGCCTGGCTTGTAAGCAAATGGCTCGCTTTTTTTCTTAGGTCGGTTCTGTAAATGTCCATGTTTTTAGGCGCTTCATCCGCATAGATAGTGGGGTAGACATAGAAAACATCAACAGCATGTTCTATCTCTGCGGGTTTAGCCAGCCATGAGGAATCTTCTGAATAATTCGGGACTTCGGGCAGATCTTCCTTTGGAGTGCTTGATGCATTTGACGGAAGTACTGT
Organism: uncultured Planctomycetia bacterium; assembly: GCA_964393315.1. Lineage (GTDB taxonomy): Bacteria > Omnitrophota > Gorgyraeia > Tantalellales > Tantalellaceae > CAYMTI01. Next base: position 1,562 of record CAYMTI010000250.1, on the reverse strand, counting down.
AAGTGTAGTCAGGGTAATAAGAAAAATACAAAGTAATAAAGATAATAAACAGATTTTGTTTTTCATTGAGGCCTCCAGTGTAAAGAGTATTATAATAAGTAACCAGATTATAAACTATTGACTTGAGCTTTGCAAATAGTTATTTATGCTTCCGGTTATTAATTGACCGGAGGCGAACGGGGGATTAACTTTTGAATTAAAAACATAAAAACCCTTAATATGTTAAATGATTAGCGTCAAGTAAAATTAAGAGTTTTTTCATTAAAATATTATCATTATTCATTTTTTCTAACGTACGATATGAAATTATCAATATTTTTTCCGAACGGGGCTGCTTCTTATTTTCTGCGCGGAGGGGGGCAATAAGTAGAGGCTAAATTAAGGTGTATCTTATTTACACACGTAATTTATTTACAAGATTGTTCGTTAGTAATATAATAATCCTGGCCGGCGAGAAATAGGTAAAGATGCCGGGGAACATTAATAAAAAGATAGATAAAGAGGATACCATATGGGTAATACAATGAAAGAAAAAGATAAAGATTTAAGCGGCAGGCCGGAAAAAAAGATCAAATGGAAAGTATTTTTTTTGAGATGGTTAAGTATCTTTTCCTGGATAATTCAAATCCGGAAAGTAAAGATTTAACAAATGTCATAAAAAATCTGGGTCTTTTTTTTGAAGCAGACAGGGCTTATATCTTTTCATACAAAGAAAACAGTAACCTTATCGAAAATACACATGAATGGTGCACGGAAGATATAGCTCCGCAAATAGATAATCTGAAAGAGATAGATACGGAAAAAAATCTTCCCTGGTTCTCTGATCAGATCGCTAAGAATAATATTTTCACTTTTTCTGATATAAATGATCTGCCCCTGGAAGCTACCATGGAAAGGGAACATTTTATGGGTCAGGATATCAAGTCCATTCTGGTAGTTCCGATCAAAGTCAGGGAAAAACTTTTCGGTTTTTTTGGGTTTGACTGGGTATCAAAAACACATATATTCACACAAAGGGAGATAATTATAACCAACCTTGCGGCGGGATTGCTTGGAATATTCATAGAATGTTTTCACCGGGAAAAAGAGATCAAAATAAATGAAGAACGTCTGCAGAAAAGTTATGAAAAGATCGAGGAGATCACCCAGGCGATAACGGACATATTATGGAGTTACAGAGCTAATTACAAAGGAGATGTTATAGAAACATCCATAACCGGTCAGGTAGATAGATTCCTCCAGTTATCACCCGGTACAATAGGTGATGATTTTGATAAATTTTTTTCGTATGTACATCCGGAAGATATAAAAGGAGTCCTGGGAACATTGGATAAAGCGCTTAAAACCCCGGGAGAAGAAGCCAGGGCGGAATATCGAATGATATTGCCTGATGGTTCCGTAAAATGGGCTTTCAGCCGGGGAAAGACTACGCTTCTCAGGGACGGGACCGTGGAGCTCAGGGGGATAACGACGGATATTACCTCTATAAAAAAGATCGAAGATAAATAAAAGTCACATATATATCAAATAGAGCAAATGAATAAGGTTATGAGTAACCGTGA
>CAYMTI010000249.1:0-2705 GCA_964393315.1 uncultured Planctomycetia bacterium | reverse complement strand
TATGGATAGACAAAAGTTATTCCGGAGGAGCTTCTTTTTGTTTTTCTATTCCGGTAAAAGGAGCTAAAAGTGAATAAAGGTCTCCTCAAAGTGATCTCTTTCTTCATTTTCGTGTTTATAGCGGTTGTTTCGTCGGCACGGGAAGATTTTGAGGATTTTTTAAATAGTAAAGAATGGAAGGAGATGGTCGCTAGAGGGGCTGTATATATGGAAACGGGAATGTATGGCAAAGCATTGGACTATTTCAAAGATGTCGCGTTGAACTATCCATATATCCCGGAGGCGCAATATTACCTTGGATATGTTTACTATAAGAAAAATGATCTGGATAACGCTGAAAAAATCTTTAAAAGATCACTCGCTCTGGATCCCGCAAATGTGCCTTCATTATATTATCTTGCTTTAACATATTATTCCAAAGGTCTATACGGTAAAGCGCTGGGCTATTTAAATGAGGTCGTAAGTTATGACCCCGGATTTAATAGCGCCTATTATAACAGGGGTATCATTTATCTAAAACTCGATAGACCTTTTGACGCTATAAAAACATTCGCTTATTCTGTTTATCTTGATCCTGAGAACAAAGAGGCGGCAGACGCGCTGGTAAAAACATACAGTATTATCAAGGACGAGGATCTTTATGGTAAGAACGATTCTTTGCCTTGTGATGAGAAGGCAAGGGGGGTATCAGGCAGGGAAAGTCCGCCCGGGACGGGTAAAATAGTTGAACCTTACGCTAAAAGGTCCGAAAATATGGATATGGATGTCTTTGTGTCGGAGCCCGGAGGGCATAGGCAAAAAATTGATCCTGAACAGGAGCAAGAAATACTGTCTACGGTATCAGGAAAAGGACGGCTTGAAATAATATTTGGAAAACCGATAGATCTGAGGAAGAAAGATCTTATTTTGGATATTAAAGGCGGGAAAGGCGGGGAAGAGGTTCGAGTAAGGATCAAGGATCTTAAGACAAGAGTTTGTCCCGGTTTCTATTTGAAAAACATAGAAACTGTATGGGGAGAAAAGCGCGTGAATATTGACAGGAACGCTTATATGTACGTTGATACTGCAGGTATCAAACAAATAACAGTGGAATTAGAACCCTTTCAGCAGGAGCCTGAGGATTCGGAAACAAAAATATGGATAAAAGACATAAAAATATCATGACGAAAACAAAAATGAAGATACTGCCGGTATTTTCGATCATTTTGTTTTTTTCGTTTCCCGGGTTTTCTCACCTTCCCGGGGATATAAACCTTAAGTATGATAAGAGTATGAGTGAGTTGAATATAAATATCCATCATCCGGTTTATGATGCAAAAACGCATTATATAAAGAGCGTATCGGTTTACAAAAACGGCAAACAGGTAATCGGAGATTATTTTGAGGCGCAGCAGAATAAATCAGGCCAGGATCTCCGTTATATAATAAAGGACTGTCAAAAAGGCGATGAGATCACCGTTAAAGCTGATTGCAATGTATACGGTACCGGCATGAAAACTATTATTGTTCCAGATTGATATGGAGTGATTTTAACTAAGGAGGGCTGGGGGATAGGAATGCTGGATGTAAAATTAAGATTTTATCATATTGACGATCCCCATATCCAGAAAACAAATATGTATGTTCTGATATTATAAATTTTCATATTTCAGATTTAAAATAGGATATAAGTTGACATCAATATGGACGGTCATTATACTAATAGCTATGAGAGCAACTCTTCAAGAACCGAGAACACTATTTCTTTATACATACATACCGAAAAGCATTTCTAATTCTTATTTACACGTTCCAAAAGGAGGATGATCATGTCCAGAGCAGAGGAAAAACAATATGAACAATTGAGTCCGTTTGAGCTTAAGAACAAGCTTATCGCCATGGCGGAGACCAGAGGAGAGAAAATGATGCTTAATGCCGGAAGAGGCAACCCTAACTGGGTAGCCACATACCCGCGTGAAGCTTTCTTTCTCTTGGGTAGTTTTGCCCTTGAAGAGGGACACAGGATAATGAGCCGTCCCGGCCTGGCGGGTGCTCCGGATAAGAATGGTATGGGGGATAGGTTGCTTACTTTTTGTCAGGCCCGTACTGAGCATAACGGGGCGCAGTTTCTCAGCGATTCCTACAGATATGTTACCGAAAAACTCGGGCTGGACGGAGATTCATTCATAGGCGAGATGGTAGACGCTATACTGGGAGACCATTATCCTACACCTGACAGGGTGCTTGCTAATACACAGGAGATATTGAGGGCTTTTCTCGATTCGGCCATGTGCGATAATATGCCGCCCGAAGGGAAGATGGATCTTTTTGTCGTTGAAGGCGGCACCGCGGCTATGACCTACATATTTAACACGCTGAAAGAGAACTGTCTCATTAAAAAAGGGGATAAGATAGCGCTCGGTACACCGATATTTACACCGTATCTTGAAATTCCGGTATTGAACGATTACGAACTGGTAGTGATAGACGTGGAGCAGGACGAGGATGACAACTGGCAGTATTCGGAAAAGGAGCTTGACAAGCTGGCGGATCCGGCAGTGAAAGCCTTTTTCCTGGTTAATCCGTCGAACCCTTCTTCCGTGAGCATGTCAGATACGGCTCTCAAAAAACTGGAAGAGCTGGTATCCACCACCAGAAAGGATCTTATAATACTGACCGATGATGTTTACGGTACTTTTGTGAACGGGTTCAGATCAGCAGCGGCT
>CAYMTI010000248.1:0-2708 GCA_964393315.1 uncultured Planctomycetia bacterium | reverse complement strand
TATCTGCTGGTCCTTGCCGTGGAAAAGGAAAAAAAGATAGATTTTAAACAGGCCAATGTGGAACGAAACGTTCTTGTGGATGAACTAAAGAAAAAACTTTCCAAAGATGAGGTCAGGGAACTTTTAACCAAAACCATAAATTTTAAAACACAGAAAATATCTAAAAAGACATTCTATGGATATTTATTGAAAAAAGCGGGGCAGGTCGATATGAAAACTGAACTGTTCCCGCAGCTTGTCAGTTATCTGGAATATGTGTCTGCTTATGACGCGGTGGAAAGATCCAACATAATGATAGAAATAGATGAACTGGAAAATGCCATAAAGGATAAATTTTATAAGAACAGTCTTCAACGGGAACTGAGCCGTCTTTCAAGAAACATGGAACTTTTGAAGACCATTTTTGCCTTTTCGATGACGAAAAGAGATTATGAATACTATATGGATAATCTCCGGGCGTTTAAGATCTCGAATTTTATTGATTTTATAAAAAAAGAGTCCCCGAAATTCAATATTCCTGAAATGGATGATGAAGGGATTGGAATGCTGGATAAATATCGTAATGATATTTCTCGGTTTTACGAGTATTCATTCAAAAGAGATGAGTTTTTCCTGGACAACATGAAATTCGAAGTTATGCCCGACGGGACCAAAGGCGCGGTTCTAATGACCGGGGGTTTTCATTCCGAGAATCTGTACGATCTTTTTGAGGCCCAGAATATAACTTATGTATCCCTATCTCCGAAATTTGTAAGTGAAAAAGGTTACCGGAATCCTTATTTTGCCATGCTGGCAGGGGAAAAGGATAAACTTCAGCAAATATTGACTTCCGTGGTAGCGAAAGCGTCTCTCATACAAGTGGCAAGTAAACTGAACTCTTTGGGTGACAAAGTTTGGGGCAATTCGGGAATAGAAGCTTTCAAAGCCTCTGTCGAGCTTATGTCTTTGGCAAAGGAAAACAATGTTACACTGAATATAATGCGAGATGGTAATTCTCTGGTGAAGATAGGAGACGGTCCGGGAGAGGTAAAAATATTCGAGACAGCTCTTATGGATGTTATTAAGAGGTATAAAGCTGTCATGAATGAAAATCCGCCCGAAATGGTAAGGAGGTATCTTAACTCAGAAGATACTATAGATATCGTGGCCGGGTTAGAAAGAGATATATGGGAAAATTTAATTTCATTCATTTTTCTACAGGATGAAGCTGAGTTGTCACCGCTTTTTCTGAACATAAGCGATATAATCAAAACGGCAGTATTTCTCAATATATCGCCTCTTTTCGTTATTGATGTCCTGGAGCAACAATTTCCGGATATTTATTCAGATCCGGAAACGCGCCGGTGGATGATGGATCTGTTATTGTCAATAGATAGCGGTATGTTCAAGGGGTACGAAGAACTGAAAGATATATATCCCAGGTTAGGGTACCTGGATATGGCGCTTGAGAGAATGGAGCCGGTCGATATGGAAACATATGAAAAGATCGAGCAATTGAAAAAAGAGCGCGATGAACTTGAAGAGCAAGCCAAGAATTGGAATCTTGTCAGGAACAGGCAGTTAATAAAATATCTGAGTAAGGCCGAAAAGATAATAGAAAAGGAAAGCGAAGGGGATCCGGAGCTGGAACAGGTGCTTTCCAAAGGAGAACTTAAAGCCGGAGATAAGTTCAATTATAAAGGTAAAAGTGTTGCGGTAACGTGGTATTCAGGCGAGGGTGCGTTCGGGGATGTCTGGAAAGCGGAGTACGAAGACGGGCAGGGCGGTATCATGATAAAAAAATTAAGAGAGAGGACCTTACCCAGACGGAAGATTTTTGTCGATGAGTATTTTTTGAGCCGGAAACTGCAGGATCTATCCGGGGTGGCGGATGTTGAGGATTTTATCGTTGTAGGAAGCGGAGCTCCCCGGGATTATTATCTGATCGAGAAGTACGAAGGAGAGCCTCTTTCCGGTATTATTAACTCATTTTCCCGGGGGAAGAACAAGTCTATGTTCATGGCTGATCTTACCTCTGATATATTGCGTACTCTTATGGAGATGAAAGAAAAAGGAGTTTCCCATTATGACCTGAAGCCCGGGAATATTCTTTATGATCTTGATACCGGCGAATTTAAAATAATTGACTTCGGATTGTCAAGGTTCTATCCGGAAGGCATAGATCCCAATGCCCTGTTTTTGGAAAGAAGTGCGGGAACAGTGTATTTCAAACCTAATGACATCCCGGGGGATAAAAGCCATTCTGTAAAATATGATCTTTATGCGCTGGGAAAGACTTTGTTCAATATGGATATACCTTTGGCAACAGATGAAGACCTTGATGTGTCCCCGGAATATAAGGAGAGATTAAAAACACTAAAAGACTTATCTAGAGATAACGGAAAAGATCTTGTGCAAGCGTTAAGAGAGTTTGATGCCAGTGACGAATATACTTTAAAAAGATATATTGCGGATCTTTTATCAATAGACCCGGAGGACAGTTCGGCCTTATGGAGTATCCCTGAAGCTCTGCAGAGACTGAATGATGTTGTAGATATCCCCGGGGTAGTAAAGGAGTACATATCTGAGCATGGAGTGCTGTATTCTTTTCTGGGTGATGATCTTTCCCTGCGGGAGGAGATCGCGTCGTTTCTTTTTGAGAAAGCCGGCCGGAAGATATCGAACATTCCTTTGAAAGACCTGCTTGAAATATCGGATTATATGGAGAT
>CAYMTI010000247.1:0-2737 GCA_964393315.1 uncultured Planctomycetia bacterium | reverse complement strand
TGTAGTGAGTGAGCTGGAGAGAATGGGAATAAAGGTCATAAAAACGCAGATAGGTTCTCCTCATGTTGTTAAAGCTATGAACGATGCTGAGGCTATGGCGTCGGCAGAAGGGACTAAAGTCCGTACACTGGGATGGGAAGCCAATGGAGGTTTTCTTCTCGGTAGTGAATTTAATGTGCCCGGCGGCGGAGTTTTAAGCAGGCTCGCCACCAGGGATGCAATGCTGCCAATACTTTCCGCTTTGTTTCTGGCAAGGGAAGAAGGTCTTAAACTATCGGAACTTTTCGAGAAAGAGATACCGGCTGTGTACAATCATACAGGCGGGTATGAAACGTTTATGGAAGATTTTGGTATTACCAGAGCCGAAGCTATGGAAGTAAGGGAAGGCATCGTTAAGATGTTAAAACCGGATCTTGTCAATAAAGACGTAGTGGCGATCGATTATGAAAATATGACCCTTCAAAAACGGGTAACCGCGGAAGTGGATGGAGAAAGTGTGCTGACTTTCGAGAGAGAAACGATCAAGAGTGCTGATGTGCCCGAGGATATGGACGAATGGATGAGGGTGAAGAAACTTTTGGAAAGTGTTTTTACCCCGGAGAAAGGGTTCGGGAATATCAAAGGTGTTGACATCATGGACGGTATACAGGTGATATTTGATAACGGAGAGATATCACATATACGTCCGTCGGGGAATGATCCTGTTTTCAGGAATTATGCCATGACGCCTGTCAGTATGGATAGGGCAAAAGAAATAGCTTCTATAGGGGAAACGGAAATAATACCGGGACTTGCGCAGGAAGTTATAGAAAAAATGAAATCTCCGGGCGCTAGTGCGGTACGGATAGGGAAAATTCCGTCAAGAAGCAGTATCCTGAATTCGGTATTTGACGAATATAACGCCAAAGCTCAAAACAAAATATCCAGGGAGAAATACAATGGAGTTATTGACGCGATAGACAGAAGGGTAAAGAATAAAGAGGCTATACCGGTGAAAAGGTTCTTTAAACTGGGCCCGGATATGGATAATTACAACTGGGGGCAGATAACCGAAGAATCCGCGATACTAGAACTTATGGGAGCTGACAGTACGGATGACAAGGTGGATATATTGTATGATAACCTGACCGAGGTTCAGATGGAAAAGCTTCGCGAAAAATTTGGTGAAGATACAGCGGCAAAGAAAGATTTTCTAAAGGATAACATAGTTGCCGAAAGATGGTTCCTTTCCGGTACCATTGATCTTGATATGGGGGTAAATTTACCGATAAATGTTCTTAGCGCATGGCCGGAAGAAGTTTTCGGCAAGGCTCATGTTGCTAATTTCGGTCCGATAAATGATATAACCGGTAAGCAGCTTGACTCAAAAGAGGAACTGTCTTTACAGATACATAAATTTGATGAACAGGTCAGAGGAGTAGGGAGGGCTTATATAGGGCTTAAGAAAGGTGTTAGCGCCGGAGAGTTCTACGAAGCCTGTCTAAAGGGTAATGTGTTGAATGTGCTTAACGAAGTTGAGCTTAACCCCGATAAAACATATATCGTCCCGGCATATGTTCCTCATGCTTACGGGAACGTTACGGTCTTTGAGACAAAAGCTGTAACGCCGCAGGAAGATGCGACGGGTACAATATCTTTCTTTGACCGCTTAAAGTTGTTGAGCAGGGGATACACAGATCTAAATATGGAACCTGAAAAATTACTTGAGCTTAATCCCGGGCGTGCGTCTAAGGATGTGCTTACAATGGAAGAGGGAGATAAAAATACTCCCGGGACCAGGGCCTATGTTAGAGAATGGCTTACCATAGCTGAAGATAGAGGCGCTCTTGCTCCGTTGGATATGTCTAAGCTTGAGTTCCCTTCGAGGACAATAACGAGAGTACATGGGTCCCATTTTGATATCACAGGAGAAGTACCCAAAAGATTTATAGGCGGGGAATATGTGTTGACGGAAAAGGATACTATGCCGTCCGTGGATATGCTTACGGGGAGATATCATCCGCTAGTTGTTCGGGAAGGCGCGGTGGAAGTTAAATTTATTGAAACCGGTAAAACATATAAGCTCAGTCAGGGCGATGAAATGCTTGTTTATGCAGATATGGGCCCTTACGTAATACGTTCGCTTAAAGGTGTTTCATCGGTATATACGCAGGTTAAGCCTCTTCCGGATGTAGATATAGTGTCACTGGGGGATGATAGGATCGAAAAAGTGGGTAGAACCGGGGAGTCTGTAAGTGAACCTTCAGTCGTTCTTGAGAACTGGGGAGAAGCGGCGGTGGATTCTTTTGATAAGATAACCATAATTGATTCATCCGAAAAGCTTCCCGTCATAGGTGAAAGAGAGCACACAATAGAAGTTATAGAGGGTGAAGTTAGAATAGATACACTTGAAGGCGAGGAGATCGTTACGGTTAACGAGGGACAGAAATATACCATACCTGCTGAACAGGAATACCGTATGGTAAGTTTAGGTAAGGTTAATGCCGTAGTGAACGTGTATTACGACAAATATGAGGCAGAGAATATATCTTATGCCGTATATGAGATCGTGAAGAAACATATACCGGCCATGAAAAAGAATAAGGTGGATCATATTCTTCCTAAGGAATTTTTTGCTCAGGGAGCAGATTCTTCCAAGAGAGTAGGGGCCAGGGCCTGGTTCGAGGAAAAAATATACGAACTTCTTGGATGGCAAACAGGGGAGGACAGGAAAGTTGAGATCAAGGAATACGCGAAT
>CAYMTI010000246.1:0-2738 GCA_964393315.1 uncultured Planctomycetia bacterium | reverse complement strand
ATATATCGGATGCGATGATAAATAAGGCAAAGGTCGGGGAATATGCCGGGGATATAACGTTCTTGACTACCAGCGCTGAAGACCTTGATCTTAATTATACCTTTGGCGCGGTTACCAGTAACGTTAGTCTTCATTGGGCCCGTGATTTTTCTCTGGTCGTTGAAAATATCCATAAACATCTTTTGCCGGGAGGATATCTTGCGGTATCTTTATACGGTCCGGGAACTTTTGGTGAGCTTAAGACCGTGCTGGATCTTCTTTACGGCAAGAAAAAATGGCTTAGTTCAAGTTCCTTTTTGAAAATAAGTGAGATATCCGGTCTTCTCGAAAAATATTTTTGTGATATAGATATAACCGAACATAATATAAAGTCCGTACATACTGATATATGGGATTTTTTTTACTTTATCAAAAGGACGGGTACCAGAGGCCGGGGTATAAGCGGGGATCTTAATCTTACAAAAGAACGCATATCACGTATACAGGCGGTTTACAGAGAGCTTTACGGGGAGATAATAGCCACTCATAATATATATTTCGTAAAAGGAGTTAAAAAACATGGAGTATAAGGGGGTATTTATATCCGGAACGGATACAGGAGTCGGTAAAACTTTGATCACCGGATTTCTGGCCAGATATTTTAATGATAAGGGCCGAGATATCGTTACCCAGAAATGGATACAAACCGGATGTGTAAAAGTATCAGAGGATGTTAAGGAACATATTAAATTATCCGGGATAAAGTTTTCCTGTGAAGGCAGAACAGCGGGGAATATTTCCCCTTATATTCTCTCTTATCCCGCATCTCCTCATTTGGCCTCAAGAGTGGATAATGTGGCGATAGATAAAATAAAAATAATGGGTTCTTTTAATGAACTTGTCGATATATACGATCTCGTTATCGTTGAAGGCAGCGGCGGGGTTCTTGTTCCTTTTAACGAAAGGGAGTATTTAATAGATATAGTCAAGGAGATATCCCTGCCGGTCATTATTGTGGCTGAAAATAGACTGGGTACTATTAACCATACTTTATTGTCCGTGGAGGCTGTCAGGAACAGGGGGGTCGAGATCCTGGGCATCGTATTTAATAATTTGTCCCCGGGGACAGATCTATTGGTAGCAGAGGACAATCTGAAAATTATAGAAAGCCTTTCATCTGTTCCTGTCCTTGGGGAGCTCTCGTATCATAAGGATATTAATTGCGCGTATGATGATTTTTTGAAGATAGGGGAAAGGATAAACAAATGTATGATATGAACAGGGAACTTATAAAAAAAGATCTTGATGTCTTGTGGCATCCATTTACACAGATGAAAGACTGTGAAAAAATGCCTCCTGTTCCGATAGAAAAGGCTTCGGGCGTTAAAATATACGACTATACCGGCAATTTTTATTACGATACTATCTCCAGCTGGTGGTGTAATGTTCACGGGCACGATCATCCTGTAATAAAACAGGCCGTAAAAGATCAGATGGAAAAGCTGGATCATATTCTTTTTGCCGGATTTACTCATAAACCGGCTGTGGACCTGGCTCATAAGCTGGTAAACATTACCCCGGGAAGTTTATCCAGGGTCTTTTATTCTGACAATGGGTCTACAGCTGTAGAAGTTGCTTTAAAAATGTCTTTTCAGTATTGGCGGAACAGGGGCGATGAAAAAAAATCGTTATTTCTGTCTTTTGACAGGGGATATCACGGTGATACCGTCGGAGCTATGAGCGTAAGCGGAGTTGACGCTTATAACGGTATTTTTAAACCGATTTTTTTTAGATCTCTTAAAACAGAAGTCCCGTTTATTTCAGATGACACCTCACCGGAGGAGAGAGCAGAATTAGAGGAAAGATGTTATAAAAAAATGAGAAACCTGCTTCAACAGGAACAGGGTAATATTGCCGCGGTTATAGTTGAACCTTTACTTTTGGGAGCCGGAGGGATGCTCATTTATTCCCCTTCTTTTTTGAAACAGATCAGGGCTCTTACTCTTGAGTTTAATGTTCATCTGATCCTGGATGAAGTTGCCACAGGTTTTGGTAGAACGGGAAAGATGTTCGCTTGTGAACACGCGGGGATAGAACCGGATATTATGTGTATTTCAAAAGGGATAACCAGCGGGTATTTACCTATGGGAGCCACTCTTGCTGGTGACGTTATATTTGATGCTTTCTATGATGATTATGAAAAGAACAAAACTTTTTTTCACGGGCATACATATACGGCAAACCCTTTATCCTGCAGTGCCGCGAACGCGGCTATAGACTTATTCAGTACAGAGAATACCTTGGACAATGCCGCGCGTATTGAAGCCGGGTTGAAAACCTTTCTTTTCTCTCTCAGAAAATTGGACATAGTGTCTAACACGAGGGGTATAGGCACTGTAGCGGCTTTCGATATTGACCGTTCCAGGATAAAACATCCGGAGCTATGCGGATCGAGCCGCATCGGAATGGAAATTTATAGCAGGGCGCTTAAAAAGAACCTTTTGCTGCGTCCCCTGGGAAATACTATTTATCTATTTTTACCGCTTTGCGTAAAGTCCGATGAACTTAATGATATATTCAAGAGAACCTATTCTGTACTGGAAGAACTTTGATCGGCCCAAAAGTGGACACATGAAGAGATTTCAGGTAAAATTCCTATATGTATCTTGGAGGTGATGATGGGTATACGTTCGGGAAAAGGAGACAAAGGGTATACGGACCTGGCGTTCAAACAGCGGATCAGAAAAGACAGTCCTGAT
>CAYMTI010000245.1:0-2742 GCA_964393315.1 uncultured Planctomycetia bacterium | reverse complement strand
ATCAAAAGACATCAAAGCATCCATATCGTTAAAAAAGGAGAAATATGTCAACTGCCCGACCATATCAATGAAAGCAGGGTCATAACATGAACTACAGGTTAATTGTTGTTTTTTATGCTCTGTTCCTCTTGTCGCCGGTGGTGAAGCCGATTTAAAAGTTAAAGTTTTTGTCGCTTCCGATGGTTTTTATCAACCTTATTCTTTCGTGGATGAAAAAGGCGAACCGGCCGGATTTAATGTTGATATTACCCGCGCTATTGCCGAAAAAATGAATATAGATATCGAGATAAGGATAGAACCCTGGTCGGAAATACTTCGGGAACTTGAGGAAGGAGATATTGACGTTGTTAGCGGGATGTATTATTCCCTGGAGAGGGATAAGGAATTTGATTTTTCCATGCCCTATACGATAGTTGAGCATACCGTTTTCGCCCATTCGGGCACAAAAAAGATCTCCACAGAAGAAGAACTTATAGGGAAACGGGTCATTGTTATGCGCGGTGATATCATGCACGATTACGTCCTTGAAAAAGGTATTAGCCTGGATCCGGTAGTTGTGAGTACTCAAGCCGAAGCATTGAAGCTTTTAGCTTCAGGTGATAATGGTTATGCGCTTCTTTCTGAATTTACGGGGGAGTACTGGATAGATAAACTTGGTCTTTCCGATATCTGTGTGGCAGGGCCTGTATTGCTTCCGGCAAAATACTGTTACGGGGCAAAACATATGAACAAGGAGCTTTTACATAAATTTAACGAAGGATTAGCGATACTGGAGCAGACCGGCCAGTATGCCAGAATATATGAAAAATGGTTAGGGGTCTTTAAGGAAAAATGGTTTTATTATAATGATGTAACGCGGTATTCTCTTATGACCCTGGCGATCCTTTTTATTTTTCTTGTTTTTTTTACCGTATGGAATAGGATGCTCCGCATGCAGGTTTCTCAAAGAACGCTTGCGTTGAAGAAAGAACTCGATGAGCATAAAAAACTGGAAAGACAAATAATGATGGCGAAAGAGCGTTACAAGTCATTAACCTCGGTCATGACGTCTGTGGTATGGTCTGCCGACGCTAAAGGAAGATTCGTTGCCCCTCAAAAAAAATGGGAAGACTTTACCGGGCAATCCTGGGATGAACACAAAGGCTGGGGCTGGATAGACGCACTGCATCTAAAAGACAGAGATAAGATAAAAAAGTCATTGATCGAAGCGTTTGAGAAAAAAGAGGTTTATCATTCAGAAGGACGTGTGATAAGGCCGAACGGTGAATATTCTTATTGTGAGATTTGTGCCGTGCCTGTTTATGACGGGAAAAATGAGTTCTTTGAATGGGTAGGGACTGTCACGGATATTACGGAAAGAAAAGAACTCGAAAAGATGAAAAATTTGCTTATCAGAGATACGTCACATACATTAAAAACACCTATTTCTATGGCAAAGATGGCTTCTGACTGGATTATTCTCGCGTCGGAAAACGGAGATAAAAAGACGCTTGGGGAGATGTATAATATCCTTTCCAGAAATCTGGAATCGGCACAGAAGATCATTTCCAATATACTGCTTGTTTACAGTCTGGAAGATACGAGCGTACGTAAAGAAAAAAAAGAAGTTTCCATCAAGGAAACAGTAAAGGAGATATTGGCATTATATGAAGAGGATATTAAAAATAAGGATATAAACGTTAGGCTTGACGTAAGTCCCGATGCCGCTAAGGTACGCTCAATTCCGGGAGAGATATTATTATTACTTGGGAACTTGATAGATAACGCGTTCAAGTTCACTGAAAAAGGTAATATAACTATACGCACGGAAATTGACGGCGGATATGTTAAAATAGAAGTAGCGGATACGGGAAGAGGTATTTCAATAAACGATAAGGACATAGTATTCAAAAAATTCTATCAGAGACATCCTACGGTGGAAGGTGTTGGGCTGGGTTTATCGATCTGCCGGGCAATAGTGCGGAGGCATAACGGAAGTATAGAGATTGTTTCCGCAGGGGAAGGGAAAGGCGTGAAGGTTATTGTGAAACTACCAGTTGTTAAAAATAAAGGAAAAGAAACATGAAAATGATAAAAAACATTATTATTATCGATGATTCTATTGAAATGCAAAGTATATATAAGCAGTTATTCAAAAACAAGTCTGAGTATAACATTGTATATGAAAAGGACGCACGAGAGGCTTTCAGGCGGGTGAAGAGAGGGAACTTTGATCTTATAATACTTGACCTGCTGATGGAGCCGATGAGCGGAGAGGATTTTTTCGCCAATATCATGATCGAAAAGGAATATGAAAAAATACCGGTACTGATCATAAGCGTTCTGAGTGAGGAAACGGTCGAGTATATGAAAAAGGAAGGGAATATATATTTCCTTCAGAAACCAATTTCGAGAGAAGTTTTTTTTGAAACTATCGAGAAGATTGACGGCAAAGGCAGTGATCAGTGACGAGCTAAAAGGCTTATTCTAAAAAACTAAATGAGGATATGGCTATATTATTTGTTAAAAAAGATAAGTTGAATGATCCGCCGGGAGAAAGATACTATGGAAAATGACGGGAAAGAAAAAGGTTTTTTTTCTTTATTCAGAAAAAAACGGCACAAAGGTTCTGTAGACTTTAAGTTTATTTCTGAAAACGTTATAGACGTTATATGGATACTCGGGCAGGACTTCAGGTTTGAATATGTTACCCCATCGGTAGAAAAGCTTCTGGGGTATATCCCGGAGGAGATCAAGGGTAAG
>CAYMTI010000244.1:0-2747 GCA_964393315.1 uncultured Planctomycetia bacterium | reverse complement strand
AAGAAAATAATAATGCGAAGACAAAAAAGAATATAAAATATTGACGGGGCTTATACATAGTAATATTAGTGAGATTTTTATTTATTATAATAGGGTAATTTTTTCGTTATTTTACCAGTTATCCGTTATTATTGCAAAGATTGTCTCTTTAGGCTTGAACGGTCAGATATTATTTCGATCCGGGACGGGCTTCCGCGCTGGCCGTAAAGATATCAAATACCCTCACTAATAGGCCATCATGCACTGCTTCCTCGGGATAAATATCGGAAGCGAAATAGTTACTGTTCTCTTCCCTTGTTCTGCTGTCGGCGAATTCTATCCCTTTCTCGTCCAGCGATGTCAGCAAAAATTTTGGAGACTCTATCTTGGATAGTTCGTACATAAGCTTTGAATTCTCATCCACCAAATAAGACAAATGTTTTCTGTTTTTCTGCAAACCATATCCCAGAGTATATAGTTCCACCTTCTGATGAACATAGTAAAGCGAAATAAAAGATGCGCAAATTGTAAAAATAATGAACTTTTTCATGTCAATTATGTTTTCTCCGAAACTCTCATTTTAGCGCTTCGTGCTCTGTAATTATTCTTTATTTCCTCCCTTTCGGGGGTCAATGGTTTTTTTGTATGAATAATTATTTCTTTTTCCCTGGATTTATCTCTGAAAATGTTTTTTACTATTCTGTCTTCAAGTGAGTGAAACGATATAACACATAATCTCGCTTTGGGTTCCAAATGTCTGATTATCCCGTTGAGCGCCGTTTTTAGTGAATTTAACTCATTATTAACATATATCCGTATCCCTTGAAAAGTCCGTGCTGCCGGATGAAGTCTCTGTTTGAAATATTTATTCCCTATAGCGCGTTTTATTATTTCGGCCAGTCTAAGGGTAGTTGTAATGGATTTTTCTTTCCTGGCCTTTACTATAGCTGCGGCAACCGTTTTAGCGTATCTTTCTTCACCGTATTCTTTTATTACCTCCGCAAGTTGATCCCTGGATAACTTATTAACGGCATAATACGCGTCCAACTGCTGCGTCCGGTCTAGCCTCATATCCAGTGGTCCGTCGGCCGTAAAACTGAAACCTCTTTCAGCGGTATCGATCTGGAACGACGATACTCCAAGATCAAAAAGCGCGCCATTCACCTTATTTATCCCTAGATCCATAAAAATATCATCGAGCTCAGCGAAATTGGCATTAACTGGTATCAGCGCATTTCCATATGCCGACATGTCAGCCTTTATCCTCTCTACAGCATCACGATCCCTGTCAACGGCTATCAACTTCCCTCCAGGGGTTATCCTTTCAAGGATCATTTTTGAATGCCCCCCTCCACCCGCTGTGGCATCAAGAACCTTCATCCCCGGCTTGAGGGCCAGACTTTCAATTGCTTCTTTTAAAAGAACAGGTATATGCACCCATCGGCTCCTGATACTATTTTGATGCGTTAAACAACTTAGTCATTTTTACGTATTGAGTTTTGTACAGTTTTTCATAAGATGATACAAGGTCTTCTTTTTTGGTATTTTTCATCGGAGACGGATGTTTTTTCTTATCTTTATTTTTTCCGATCCCGTAAAGTGAACCGGACATTTTGCAGGGCTGTAAAAATCGTTTCATGTCTCCTCCAGTTATATCAGGCACAATCTTTCAAGGATAAATAAGTTTTTTTTCCAAATTCTGTAGGCGATACTACATATCTTTTGACACCTAAATGCGATGTTCCGGAAGGAAGAGCTCTTGCCTTTTTCACCCTTTCTACCATATTGACACAATTAATAAATTCTACTTGTTTCTTGTGAAATTTTATCGCGCATCTCCTGTACATATTCACCTCCCTTCCTCTGTTTCTTGAGGTCTAAAGATCTATAAGATTTTCAGCTATTTCCTCATAGTTTTCACGCGAACTTGAATAATAAGTTTCCCATTTTTTCTTATCCCATATTTCCATACGGTTCCCCACTCCAAGGATCATCATTTCCTTCTCGAGAAACGCATACTCTTTTAAATATTCAGGGATAAGAATACGCCATTGCCCGTCCGGCACACACTCCATAGCGCCCGAAAAGAACATCCTTTTAAATTCTCTGTTCTGTTTCTTCGTAAACGGCATCGCGTTGAATTTTTCTTCCTGCTTTTTCCATTCCATTTCCGGAAAGATAAAAAGACATTTATCCAATCCCCGGGTAACATAAAGCTTTTCCACCCCCTCTTCAGTGATAATTTCTCTGAATCGTGATGGGATGATCACCCGGTTCTTTTTATCAAGGCTGTGAACAAATTCTCCGTAAAACACTCCACTTTCCTCCACTTTTAACCACAAGCAAAGTATACCTTAATGTATAGGTAATGTCAATAAGGAATTCGATGTTTTTTTCTTTTTTTTGCGATTTACAAGCTGGCACAATATATACGCGGCAGGTATTTTTAAAACCACTATATATGGCGGAAATGTCGTCCAATGCATAATAATTTATTCCGGATCAAAAAGGTCATTTAACCTGGTTAAAATTAACCAGGTTAAACTTTACTCGTCTCGCATCTCTCGGGGGACGAAATGAGCGTTTTGTTATTACGCAACGTGAACCACATAACGGATCAAGCTTTCCCTGCCGGGCGCGTTGGAGTTTTCGCCGGAGAAATCCAACGTTTAAAAAACAGCTTTACTCCTCTATTCTCTAGGAGAGTAAGCTAAAACGAGACTGTCAAGTTTTGTGTGTCTGAAGCACCGGTTTATTATATCTGGATA
>CAYMTI010000243.1:0-2769 GCA_964393315.1 uncultured Planctomycetia bacterium | reverse complement strand
CACATGACGATCCTTTAAGAGTAAGGGCTGTTTGCGGTGTAGGATGCCTGGGTTGCGGTATTTGCGAAAAATATTCTCCTGAAAAATATTTTATTGTGAAGGATAAACTTTCTTACCCGGATTATGAAAAACAGGACAGGGAAGAAGAAGTCCGTAAATTAAAAGATAAATGTCCGACAAAAGTTATAAAAGAGCTGAGTTGAGGCCGGGTCCTCAACCTCGGTTCCGTGTTTTTTCTCCTCGATAAAATGAATATAGCGGTTTTTGTTTCAGGAAACGGTTCTAATCTGCAGGCACTTATTGATGCCAGGGCAAGGGGAGACCTTGCCGCGGGAGAGATAAAACTTGTTGTTTCCGATCAAGCGGAGGCATTTGCTTTAAAAAGGGCAGAGGAAGCGGGGATAAGAACGGTCATACTTGAACCGAACGATTTCTCTTCAAGAGAGGATTTTGATGACGCTGTAGTCGAAGAATTGAAAAAAGATAAAATAGAGGTTGTTGTCCTGGCCGGATTTATGCGGCTTTTGTCCGGGGTTTTTATAGAGGAATACAGGAACAGAATACTTAATATACATCCTTCTTTGCTCCCTTCTTTTAAAGGAATTCATGGTATCAGGGACGCTTTTGAATACGGCGTTAAAATAACGGGTGTTACAGTTCATTTCGTGAACGAGGAACTGGATGCCGGTCCTGTTATTGCCCAGAGGGCTATTGAGGTGAAAGCGGATGATACGCTCGAAAGTCTTGAAAAGAAAATACACAAGGCTGAACATGAGGTATATCCTGAGGTAGTTAGATCATTTATTGAAGGAAAACTTTTTATTGAAGACGGCAAAGTAAGGATAGCGGAAGATATTGTCTGACAGAGTTACAAATATGCTCCGGCGCGGTTCTAAAACGGAGAAGACATAAGATTTAATATATCAAAACAGAAAGAGAAACAAAAGGAGTACAAAATGTCAACAAAGATAGGAAAGATCACGGGCAGAGAAATACTTGATTCCAGGGGTAATCCTACGGTGGAGGTGGATGTTGTTCTTGAAGATGGTTCTTTAGGAAGAGCGGCCGTGCCAAGTGGGGCTTCTACGGGTGAACATGAAGCGGTAGAGTTGAGGGACGGGGATAAATCCCGGTATATGGGAAAAGGAGTAACAAAAGCGGTTGATAATGTTAACGGACCTCTCGCTGAAAAGATAAAGGGTATGGACGCGCTCGATCAGGAAAAGATCGATAACGCAATGATAGAGCTAGACGGGACACCGAATAAAAGCAAACTCGGCGCGAACGCCATTCTGGGTATTTCTGTGGCGGTAGCCAAAGCCGCGTCTGCGTCAAAAAAAATACCTTTATACGAATATCTGGGAGGAACTGAGGCCAGTATACTTCCAATCCCCATGATGAACATACTTAACGGCGGAGAACATGCGGATAATAACGTTGATATTCAGGAGTTTATGATCATGCCGTTAGGAGCTTCGTCCTTTAAGGCAGCGCTCAGAATGGGGTCGGAGATATTTCATCATCTTAAGAAACTACTGCATTCGATGCAGCTGTCTACTTCGGTAGGGGATGAAGGCGGGTTCGCTCCTGATCTTAAGTCCAATGAAGAGGCCTTAGAGGTTATCATAAAGGCAATAAAAGAAGCCGGATATATCCCGGGCGAGGATGTTTGTATCGCTCTTGACCCGGCTTCCAGTGAATTTTTTAAGAACGGGAAATATGTGCTGGCGGCAGAAGCGGATCCGGAAAAAACCTCCGCGGAAATGTCGGATTTTTATGCCGATTGGATATCGAAATATCCGATAGTTTCTATAGAAGATGGTTTAGCCGAAGACGACTGGGAAGGATGGAAAATCCTCACGGATAAACTGGGAGGGAAGATCCAGCTTGTCGGGGACGACCTTTTTGTCACCAATACCAAGAGGCTTGAAGAAGGTATAGAGAAAGACGTAGCTAATTCCATACTTATAAAGGTAAACCAGATAGGTACTTTGACTGAAACCTTTGCCGCTATTGAAATGGCCAAAGACGCCGGATATACCGCGGTTATTTCACACAGGTCGGGGGAAACCGAAGATACGACTATTTCACATTTAGCAGTAGCGACAGGGGTAGGCCAGATCAAGACAGGGTCAGCCTGCCGTACGGACAGAATGTGTAAATATAACGAGTTGCTCAGAATAGAGGAAACTCTCGGGCCGAAAGCTGTATATGGTAAAACGATATGGAAAAAAAGAGGCTGACAGCCGGGGCGCTGGTAATTATCGTTTTACTCATAATGATCTTTCTTCCCGGTTTTTCTGAGCTTCAGAAACTCCGGGAAGAAAATGATCAATATGAAAAACGTATATATTTGCTGAAAGAAAGGAACAATAAGCTTAAAGAAGAACTGTCCAGGCTCAAGCAGGATCCTGTATATCTGGAAAAGAAAGCCCGGGAAAAATTAGGGGTGGTAAAAAAAGGAGAGATAATATACAGGACGTCATCTCAAGAATAAAAAAGATCATATTAGATCCTAATTTTTCAACACATAAATTCCGGTATGTTGAACAATCATTTTACGCGGCCATAGCGGTCGGATGCGCACTTCTTCTTTTTGACATAGTAGACCAGCCTATGATAATAGCTTCTTTCGGGGCAAGCGGATTTCTAGCTTTCGCTTTTCCGAACAAACGCAGATCGAGCCCGCGATGCCTTATAGGCGGGTATTTTATAGGGGAGTGTATAATTGAGTGTGTCTGAGGGGGGATAAAAGAAAAGGGATAACTA
>CAYMTI010000242.1:0-2775 GCA_964393315.1 uncultured Planctomycetia bacterium | reverse complement strand
ACGGGAGAATGGTTCTTGCCGGCTTAAGGGGACTAAGTTATGGAAATGTTTTGCAAAAGTCAGGGTTAAAAGGTAAAATAACAAAAAAGGTATGAAAATACCTGAGGTTTAACCTATTAACGGGAAAGGAGTATTTTATGGAAATGTTTCCTTACAAAGAAGCTGTTCGTATCGGATGGGAAAAAACAAAGACTAATCTTGGATTTCTTATACTTGTCATGCTTATAGTAGCCGTGATCAACATTATCCCTGACGGTATAAGGAACAGCCTGCCGGATAATATGGTTTTTCTGGCTTTGCTTGTCGGGCTAGTGGGTTGGGTGATAAATCAGATAATTCAGATGGGTCTTATCCGGATCTCATTGAAGCTGAATGACGATCAGGAAACCAAATTCAGTGATTTGTTCCCTTTCTCGGAAAAACTTATTGATTATATTGTCGGGACAATTTTGTATGGACTTATAGTTATCATAGGTACGATATTGCTGATAGTCCCTGGAGTTATCTGGTCTCTTAAATTCCAGTTTTACGGGTATTATATAGTGGATAAAAATATGAAACCTATAGATGCTTTAAAAATGAGCGCTATAACTAGCAGCGGGAAAAAAGGCAATTTATTCGTTTTCTTTATTATCCTGGGCCTTATTAATCTTGTTGGCCTTATTGCTTTGTTCGTGGGTTTGCTTATTTCCGTACCCGTGACACTGATGGCGTATGTTTATGTTTACAGGCTTCTAATGAAAGAAGTGGAAGGGCAGCCGGTTCCTGAGAAATTTGATATTTCGTTCAAATAACAATCTAGTTTTAAAACAGAGATCTTTCAAAGGCGCGGATATCCGTTTCCCGCGCCTTTGAAAGGCCGTACGTACTTATGCGGAAAAAAGAGATCCTCAAGATCTTATGTGTCGCGGTTCTTCTGGTATTGATGATCCGTTTGACGTGGATTTTTCACGGTTTTTTCAAGACGGGAAAAGTCTTTACGCATTTGTACTATATCCCCATAGCGCTGGCTTCCGTATGGTGGGAAAAAAAGGGTATATTGGTCGCGCTATTCCTTTCCGGGGTACTTTTACTGAGTGCTGTTCTAATAAAAGAGTATGATTTTGCCCTGGCGGATTTTATACGTTCAGGTATTTTTTTATCTGTATCCGGCATAATAGCGTTATTGAGCGAAGCTCTTGTTAGGGAGAAAACTGCAAAATATCGCTTCGCCAAGAAATCCATTACGGACGCTTTGACCGGATTAAAGAATTATTCTTTTTTTGAAAAAGTATCGAATGTCTTGCTGGAAACAGCGAATAAATATGAAATACCTTTCTCTCTTGTTATGATGGATATTGACCGTTTCAAAAAAGTTAATGATACTTACGGGCATAAGACCGGGGATCTTGTTCTAAAAGAGTTCGCTTCAGCGATGAAAAAGATCTTTCGAAAAACAGATGTACTTATAAGATACGGCGGAGATGAATTTCTTGTGTTATTACCGGGTATGGAAAAGAAAAATGCAGCTTTTGTAATGGAAAAATTAAAATGTTATATCAGCGATCATCCACTTGACTGCGGCGGAAAAAGAATAGAATATGGATTCAGTTGGGGAGCATCTCAAGCCGGTGAAACGATAAATACCATTAACGGTATGTTCAAAGAGGCGGATGAGGAACTTTATCTGGCAAAAGAGAAGTATTGACAGATAAAAGGAAGCTGTGTTACTATTTTTTCGATAAGTAATACCGGGGAGGGTTTATGTCAGAGGTTATCCGTTTTGGTGTATCGATAGAGAAAATGCTGATTAATAAGTTTGACAGCCTGATAAAAAAAGAAAAATATTCCAACAGGTCCGAAGCAATAAGAGATCTTATCAGGAACAAGCTTGTTCAATCAGAAGGGGAAAAAGGGGATGAGGTGGCGGCGTCCATTTCACTTGTATATGATCATCATAAAAGGGATGTTCTGAATAAGCTCACCGATATACAGCATGATTTTCAGAGTTTGATCATATCCAGCCAGCATGTACATCTTGATCATGATAATTGTATGGAGATAATAATAGCCAGAGGAAACGCTGCGAAAGTACAGGATCTGGCTAACAGGCTCAGGTCCGCTAAGGGAGTAAAACACGGCCAGTTGACAATGGCAACTACGGGAAAAGGAATAAACTGATATCTTTTTGCGGGGTTTGATCCGGGCCTGTGAGAGAACGGGCTTTTTTGCGTTCGGACAACAATATTACGGATAGAACAGATTATTTAGTTTTGCTGTAAAGTCTGCTCTTTAAAAAAAGGTTACGCGTTTTATGGACTTGAAAAGAAGTCTCAGTTTTACGAGTGTTTTTTGTGTGGCTACCGGGGCGATGATAAGTTCCGGTATTTTTGTTTTGCCGGGCATCGCGCATGCTCAGGCCGGTCCGGGGGTTGTTCTTTCCTACCTTATAGCGGGACTTTTAGCCATGACTGGGATGCTCAGTCAGGCTGAACTTGTTTCGGCAATGCCCAAAGCGGGAGGGACTTATTTTTACGTTACACGCAGTATGGGCCCAGCGCTGGGTACAATAGACGGTCTTATTACCTGGATGAGTATTTCACTTAAAAGCTCGTTCGCGCTTGTAGGTATGGCGGCTTTTACTAATATGGCGTCCGGATGGGATCCTCGTATTATAGCGCTGGTTTTATGCCTGGGTTTTATAACCATCAATTTTCTAGGAGTTAAAGAAGCAGGCATTTTACAGAGACTGTCAAGTTTTGTGTGTCTGAAGCACCGGTTTATTATATCTGGATA
>CAYMTI010000241.1:0-2783 GCA_964393315.1 uncultured Planctomycetia bacterium | reverse complement strand
CACTTGCTTCGGTATGGCCTGATCGGACAAGCACTCCTCCGTTTTTGCTTCTAAGAGGGAAAACATGTCCCGGCTTGACAAATTGATCCGGTTTTGAGTCGGGGTCAGCAAGAAGTTTTATGGTCTTAGCTCTGTCATAAGCGGAAATTCCCGTAGTAATATCTTCACGGGCATCTACTGAAACAGCCCAGGCTGTCTTATAAGGGTCTTTTGCTTCCTTGGTCATAAGCGGCAGTTCCAGCTTATCGGCATTTTTTTCATCCAGGGGAACGCATATCAAACCTCTGCCGTACTTTGCCATAAAATTGATATGATCTGGAGTGATATGCTGTGCCGAAACTATTAGATCACCTTCGTTTTCCCGGGAAGGATCATCTACGAGTATTATCATACGGCCGTTTTTAATATCATCGATTGCTTCTCTTATGCTATTAAGCTTCATACTATGCACCTCGTTTGTCATAACCCAATACTATAAAAAAAGAGCCCCAATACTTCAGGGGCTCTTTCCAAGCTTATCTCATAAGCTTCTCCCATCCCGGCTATACGGTCGGCGTTCGATTTTCACGAACTCAGATCTTTATCAAGATCTCGCGGGCTTATCCATCAGGAATCACCGCCGGCTAAGGAAATCCTCCTTACCCTGAAGCACTTTCATTTTATGTTGTCAGCATTCGTAAGTCAAGCTATAAGTTTTTAAGCTATCCCTGTTTTTCAAAACACAAAAAAAACAGGGATAGCTTAGATTTAATTAATGCTTACATCATGCCGGGCATTCCGCCACCCATTCCGGGGGGCATACCCATATTGGCGCTTGCTCCGTTTTCCTCAGGTTTATCACAGATCAAAGCTTCAGTAGTCAGCATCAATGAAGCAATGCTGGCCGCGTTCTGCAAAGCGTTTCTTGTGACCTTTGTAGGATCTATTATACCGGCCTCGATCATATCTGTGAATATATCCATTTGAGCATCATATCCAACATTTTTTTTCTGTTCGTTGAGAAGAGTTTGCACAACGACCGACCCTTCCTGACCGGCATTGGAAGCGATCATTCTTACAGGTGCTTCCAACGCTCTTTTTACTATCTGTACACCGATAAGCTCATCGTCTTTCAACTTCAGGGTATCAAGCTTAGCACTGGCCCGGAGAAGAGCAACTCCTCCTCCCGGTACTATTCCTTCTTCAGTTGCGGCCCTGGTAGCATGCAAGGCGTCTTCGATGCGAGCTTTCTTTTCCTTCATTTCAACTTCAGTAGCGGCTCCAACATTGATAATAGCGACGCCTCCGGCCAGTTTTGCCAGTCTTTCCTGTAGTTTTTCTTTATCATAGTCAGAATCACTTGTTTCGATCTCTTTTTTGATCTGCTCTATACGGGATTTAACATCTTCTGTTTTTCCGGATCCTTCGACGATTATAGTGGATTCTTTGTCCACGGTGACCCTTTTAGCCTGTCCAAGATCCTCAAGGGTGATGTTTTCTAGCTTTATCCCGAGATCTTCCGTGATTGCCGTTCCTCCTGTCAATTTGGCAATATCTCCAAGCATAGCCTTTCTTCTATCCCCGTATCCAGGAGCTTTCACGGCACAGCATGTGAAAGTTTTACGGATATTATTTACGACAAGTGTTGCCAGGGCTTCCCCTTCTGTCTCTTCGGAGATTATAAGGAGCGGTTTTCCTGCCTGAGCTATTTTTTCAAGAATAGGAAGCAGGGTTTTCATGTTTGATATCTTCTTCTCATGTATAAGAATGTAAGGATTATCTAAAATACATTCCATTCTTTCCGCGTCAGTAACAAAATACGGGGAAAGATATCCCTGATCGAACTGCATACCTTCAACCAGTTTCAATGTAGTTTCAAGAGATTTACCTTCTTCTACAGTTATAACGCCTTCGGCGCCGACTTTTTCCATGGCCTCGGCTATTCTTTTTCCGATGAGTTCGTCACTGTTAGCTGCTATGGAAGCAACTTGTGAGATCTTAGAAGAATCTTTTGTCGGAGTTGACATCTCCTTCAATTCGCTCACTATCAGATCAACAGCTTTTTCTATCCCTTTTTTTATGCTCATTGGGTTAGCTCCGGACGTAACGTTCTTGAGCCCTTCCCTGTAAATCGCTTCAGCTAGAACAGTAGCGGTAGTAGTACCGTCACCCGCTACATCGCTGGTTTTCGACGCTACTTCTTTTACCATTTCGGCGCCCAGATTTTCATATGGGTCTTCAAGTTCTATTTCCTTAGCTACGGAAACCCCGTCTTTTGTTATCGTAGGCGCTCCGAATTTTTTTTCGAGAACTACATTTCTTCCTTTAGGGCCTAATGTGACCTTTACAGCTTTCGCTAATTTTTCAACACCAGCCAAGATCGATCTACGGCCTTCATCACTGAATTGTAATTGTTTTGCCATCTTTATTCCTCCTTAAAAAATGCGGACGTAATGTCCTTTATTTAACTTACTATTCCCAAGATATCCTCTTCTTTTAGCATAAGAAGATTTCGTTCATCAAGTTTTAGTTCCGTTCCGGAATATTTTCCGTAAAGAACAATATCTCCATTTTTGACCTGTAAGGAAATATTCTTTCCCTCATCTGAAATTTTCCCCGGACCTACTGCTACCACTTTGCCCTGCTGCGGTTTTTCCTGGGCTGTTTCCGGCAGGACTATTCCTCCCTTAGTTTTTTCTTCAGCTTCAAGTATCTCGATCAATACTCGATCTCCCAAAGGTTTGATATCCATAATGCTTCTCCTTTTTTTCGTTTTATTTAAATTTTACCCTCATCATCTTTTT
>CAYMTI010000240.1:0-2799 GCA_964393315.1 uncultured Planctomycetia bacterium | reverse complement strand
TCTTTAAAAAAAGCGTCAGTCAGCTCAAAGAACTCGGGTATGGTTTTTATCCTGCTCTTATAAAGGTCTAATATTTTTCGAATATATGGATCAGAAACCCCTGAAAGATCGACACTGTTTTTTTTAAGATCTTCCTTTATCAGCGGAAAAAGTTCTTTCATGCTTTTCCGCATCATATGCTCTCCGTTAAGCCATGTAAGTTTTTTTACGTCAAACCTGACCTGCGTATCGTTCATATCACCGAGGTCGAACAAAGAGACAGCCTCTTTGAGATCCAGTATTTCTCTGTCTTCTCCCGGCGACCATCCCAACAGCATAAGATAATTGACCAGCGCTTCAGGCAGAAACCCTTTTTGCTTGTACTCTTCAACGGCAACGGCACCATGCCGTTTTGACATTTTCGATCCGTCCGCACCCATCATCAAAGGCATATGAGCGAACTCCGGAACAGGAAACCCGAGAGCCTCATAAAAAAGTATCTGTTTGGGCGTGTTCGATATATGATCATCTCCTCTTATAATATGAGTTATCTTCTGGTCAACGTCATCTATAACGCAGCAGAAGTTATACGCCGGAGAACCGTCGGATTTGATCATAACCTGGTCTTTTATTTCGTCAGTATTAAAAACTATTTTCCCGTGAATTATATCATCAACTTCAACGTTCCTGCCTTTATCCACCCTGAAGATAATAGCCTCTCCTTCTTTATATGCTTTTCCTTCTTCCAGAAGTTTTTCAGCCGCGGTTTTATACACATCAAATCTTTTACTCTGATATATCGGTTCGCCATCCCAGTCAAGTCCGAGCCATTCCAGTCCCCTTAGTATCTCCTCAAGATATCTATCCTCCGACCGCACCCTATCCGTATCTTCTATACGTAAAAGCATTTTACCGTTGTTATGTCTGGCGAACAGCCAATTGATAAGCGCCGTTCTGGCGCTTCCCAAATGCAATAGCCCTGTAGGACTTGGAGCGAATCTTACGTTTACCATAATTTTTCCCTTTTCTATTTTTTGACGGACAGAGCTTTCCCGGCTCCATATCCTTTATCCAGGGCCTTGATATTCACCGGAATGATCTTTTCTCTGCCAACCGCCATTTTTTCAATAACTTTCGCCACAATATCTCTGCCGAACAGGCCTTTCACAGCGTCAAATATACCTATAGCTATCATGTTAGCTACCCTCACATTCCCCAGAGCTATAGCTTCGTCCGTACACGGGAACTCAATGAATTCCAGATCTTTTCTTTCAACATCCCGGTTCATCATTGAAGAATTCAGCAGGATCAACCCCCCCGGGACCGTTTTTTTCTCAAATTTATCCAGGGAAGGACTGTTCATAATGATAGCCGTCGTAGGTTCGTTCACTCTGGGATTCCCTATTTTATCCGAACTTATTCTGACCATGGCGTGAGCCGTTCCTCCTCTTACCTCGGCTCCGTAAGAAGACAACCACGTTAAATGATAACCCGCCTCCAATGCCGCGTTAGCAATCACTTTTCCCAGAGTTATGATCCCCTGTCCTCCGAATCCGGCGCAAATAATATCTTCTTTCATAATAGATTTAAGACTCTCGGCACAAGACTACAGACTGCCCGAAAAACTCAGCCTATGCCTTATATCTTTTTCGTCTTTCCTCCCCTTTGTCCTCTGTTTATCCTTACTTATAATTATAAAGTTGCCTTAAGCATGCAAATAACAAACTGTATTTAGTTTTCGCTCCTGAAGTCCGGTTCTTTTATCAACCCCAGAGGATATTCTTTTATAACTTCATTTTTGATCCGTTCCATACTTTCAAGCGGGCTCAAACCCCAGTAAGTTGGACAGGGCGATATTACTTCCACCATTGAGAACCCGTTATTACCCAACTGGACATTAAATGCCCGTTTAATCGCTTTCTTTGTTTTATTTATTTCCGAGGGAGAGAACAAAGAAGTCCTTTCAAGATATTTTACCCCGGGGAGAACTGCCATCATTTCAAGTATTTTGATTGGGAACCCTTCTTTTGCGGATCTTCTCGTGAACTGAGTAGTGGCTGTTGTCTGGCCAAGAAGGGTCGTAGGCGCCATCTGTCCTCCTGTCATACCATATACACCGTTATTCACAAAAACAACGGATATATTTTCCCCGCGGTTCCCGGCATGTATTATTTCCGCCGTACCTATAGCTGCAAGGTCTCCGTCTCCCTGATAAGTGAACACGAACTTATCGGGATGGACTCTTTTGACAGCTGTTGCCACAGCCGGTGTCCGTCCGTGAGCGGCTTCCATTGTATCAAAGTCCCAGTAATCATAAGCAAGCACTGCGCATCCTACCGGAGCTATAGCTATTGTCTTTTCCCTGAGCTCCATTTCATCAACGATCTCACATATCAGCCTGTGAA
Organism: uncultured Planctomycetia bacterium; assembly: GCA_964393315.1. Classification (GTDB taxonomy): domain Bacteria; phylum Omnitrophota; class Gorgyraeia; order Tantalellales; family Tantalellaceae; genus CAYMTI01. The sequence goes on along the minus strand of CAYMTI010000240.1, from coordinate 415 downwards.
TCAGCCCGTGTCCGCATCCGGGACAATAATGCGTGTTTACGTCTTTTAGCGATCGGGGTCTGGTAAAAGTCTTACCCATTGTTATCCCCTTTATTTAAAAATTTTTCCACTTTTTCAATTACCTGTTCTTCCGTAGGCATCCCGCCTGCCATCCTCCCGTAGAACCCGACCTTTGTATCATCCCCGACAGCCAGGCGAACATCCTCGACCATCTGTCCGGCGCTCATTTCAACAACAAAAAAATCAACATTCTTATCCGCGTAGTAAGTTATAATCTCGTCTGGGAAAGGCCATAAAGTTATAGGTCTTATCATTCCGGCTTTAATCCCGTCCCCCCGCATTATATCAACACAGGTCCTTGTTATACGGCTTGAAGTGCAGTAGGCAACAAATAATAAATCCGCGTCATCGGCTT
>CAYMTI010000239.1:0-2800 GCA_964393315.1 uncultured Planctomycetia bacterium | reverse complement strand
TTATCTGAAGGTATTGGCAAAGGGGGTTGGGTGTTGAGACTTGACGTTTATGTCGATTGGTGTACCCTGCGGCATTTTTCACTTTTGCCTGAAATCCCCTGAAATTGGCTACTGCCCGGACACTTTCCATTATATCAAGCCCTGTGGGATAATCCCGTTCTATCTGCGACTTGTGATATTTTAAGAGTTTTTCTTTGGTCTTTAATACTTTTTCTATATCCACAAAAATATCGGGTTCAAAATTTTTGGACGTAAAATCTTCGTAAAACAGTACTTTTTTACTGTATCTGGCAGCTACCACCGCCGCTTCCGCGAGAGCCCTGTGATCCTGGTGAGAATCTTCTATATAATTCACAAAAATGATATCAGGATTAGATACTTTTATGGCTTTTTCGATACTGCCAATAAGTTCGCGGCCGACAACAAGTTTTGTATCGGTAAAATTTCCCCAGAATATTTCTTTTACTTTCAGCATTTTCGCTGCTTTTTTTTGTTCTTTTATCCTCGTGCCGGACTCGCCCCCGAACTCACCTTCAGTCGCCACGAAAAAATATATTTTATTCCTTTTTCCTGTAAGCTTACATAAAGCTCCTCCGCATCCGTATTCAATATCATCGGGATGCGCTCCAATAGCTAAAATATTCATGATAGTCTCCCCTCTTTTATTTTATCAAGGCTTCCCGGCCCCTCACAAAATAACAGGTCTATAACCGACATATAGGGATAAAACCCTTTATAGACCTGTTTATATTCAGGATGCTCATATGCCTGGTATATGAGCTTTATCCCGTTTTCTTCAAATATATTCTCCTCTAAATAATCCCGGCCTCCGGGTCCTGATATGTAAGTATCCCCTCCTAGATCCTTGCATATATCCACCAGTCTTCTTGTACTTGAAGTATTTATCCCCAACCCGGAACTTTTAATTATATCGCTTCCTATTCCAAGAACTTTCCTGAACTCATTTATCACATACACATTCAAATCGCACAAACTGACCCATTCCCTGGATAATATTTTTTCAAATATTCCAAAATACTTACTGAAATATTCCGCCTTGGAATAATTCAAGCTTAAACTTTTTATATGCTTTTTCCGCCAGTTGCTCCTGTTATTTATCCTGATATCCTCTATTTTCTGGCCGAAAGAATACTCGACCGGAACGGTAATCCACTGCCATTCATCCGGAGTCCTTATCTTATTCCTGTTTTGCCATTCGTTCTTTTTATACTGGACATCGTCCAGTATGACGAAAATATCAGACTGTTCCATTTTATCGAAATATCCCATCCAGGGCATATATTGAGGTTGATGTACGGCTATTTTCATATATCACTGCTCTTCGTTCTGGGAAAAAGTAACAAATATGGGATTAGTAAAAAGCATAACCGGATATTCACCCCGTATATCAAGCCTGTAATATGCTTTTTCCCCGGGAGAATAATAATCGTCGATATATTTTATCTCTCCCGGCGCTTTTATCTCCATTTTCTTGATAACTTTACCATTTCTGATGATCTCAGCCTTCAGTTGCTTCTGTTTAGTTGTTTCCCAATCTACGGAAAAGTTTAAGGTCACAGGGCCTTTCGATATCATCTCTTCTCCCATGAAAGCCTTTTTACCCCCCGGGGAACTAATAAAAAAATCATTCATCTCTATCAGAAAATCCTTGTTCTTATCCTTGCTGTTGCCTTTGCGGACAACATACATACTGCCGTTCCTCAAGGCATCCATAATAGCCTTTTTAGACCTTTCTTCAACAAAAAAAACGGTTTGTACTTCATCCATTTCTTTAGCCCCTGAACTTTTTTCATCATGAAAAGCACTTTCACCTATAGCCCATACCGGTTTTTTCCTTTTTCCCCAGCAGTATTCGTTCAACAGTACATCCCACGTACCGCCGGCTCCGCCTATTTCACGATATCCTTCGTAAAAAACACAAAAACCCGTATAATCTCTGGTGGAAAGCATATGTTCCGTAGCCTTCGGACTAGCGAATAATATCGGCCCGTATCTTCTGTACAATTGAGCTTCGGGTGCCGACCAGAATACCATCCCGCCTTTATCATTAACATAATCGATCAAAGCCTGATAAGGACCGGGAAGTACTCTGCCGTGATACTGGTCATATATAACGTGTTTAAACGGATACAAATGCAAAGCATAAAACGCTCCCACCATTATCAGTATCCAGGGAACCGCGTTATTTATGTAAAATCTGTATATCCTTACCTTAGAAAGGACAATCCCAAGTATAAGAAGGAACAAAGGCCACAATTTTAAAAGCGATATGAAATCGAATTTTGAAAATTTTCCTGTCGCAAGAGTAGGCATGTCCCTGTATTCTGAGGGGGTCAGGCCCAAAACAAGGAACTGCACATCCCAATCATTCAGTGTCAGCCCCTCTTTATAGGGATCACCTGTCCAGAAATAGAACGGAACGACCTCCGCTGACGTAAAAACATCTACATCTTTAACCTTTCGGTCCAGATTATCTATCCTGTCACGATATTTTTGAAACCCGTATTCTAAAAGGCTATTGAACTTTTTAACCTTTTTCAGTATCCCCCTGAACGGCAAGGCTCCGTACTCGACCCTTGGATAAAAGTTTTCCGTAATAAAAACCGCGTCTATACCTTTCTTTTCCGCTATCATAGTCAGTTTTTCAGGCGAATATTTGCCGCTGGTAACGCTCGAGTTCAAATGTGCTACAGCTTTGATCTTTACTTTATATACAGACCCAACTGCCCCGGATGCGGAAACCCCGTTATATATATAAAGATAAGATAACGCTAAGAAT
>CAYMTI010000238.1:0-2812 GCA_964393315.1 uncultured Planctomycetia bacterium | reverse complement strand
CCCCCCCCCCCCCTCTCTCCCCTCACCCCTACCTGCTTTTTTTTTATGACTCCGCTGTGGCTTTTGTTGATGATTTCGTTTCGTGTGTGCGTCATGATAAGGCTCAGTATGCGGTACTGGAGAAGGCACGGGAGACGGTACAGGAGAAGGTTCGGGCAGCGGGTCAGGGAAAAGCACGGGCGGTGGTACTGGAAAAGGCTCAGGCGGCGGGTCAGGGAAAGGCACGGGCGGCGGCACAGGAGAAGGAGCTGGAGAAAATACCGGAAAAGATCCGGGATCTGGTTCTGGTAAAAGCGCCGAGGATTTTTTTGAGAATGAAGGAGAGGGAAAGAAAAAGGAAAAGGAACTTTCTGAGTCTCAGGGGAGAATAGTGTTAGAAGCGTATTGGAATGGGGAAGCTCCTACTGAGATCTTAAGGAGCGAAAAATCTGTTTTTAAAGATAAAGTTGAGAAAGACTGGTGATCTTAAGGTTTGCTCCGATGAAAATATTAAAGATCGTTTTTGGCTGATAAAACTTTATCAGACTTTGATCGGAGAATAAATATGATATGAGGAAAATCCTGATATTTACAATAATGATGTTATGCTTGTCTTATCCGGCAAAAGGGGATGAGCGTACGTTCAAAGCGGAATTATCAAGTAAAAATACCGCTCCGGGACGTCAGGTGGAAATGTCTCTGGTTTTTTCCGGGACTAAGGATATCCCCCCCCCTGAGCTCCCGTTTATGCCGGACATATCTTTCAAATATAAAGACAAGATATTTGATGTTGCCGGTAATACATTGACATATAAATTTTCCGTGATACCTACGCGTCCGGGTTCTTATTCCATAGGGCCTCTTATAACCGTATATGATGGGGAAACTTTAATATCGAATCAAGTCGAGTTGAAGGTTGATAAGATTTTTCGTCCTAAAGATCTCACCGGAGATAATAATTTGGAGGTAAATAACAATTTTGATCTTTCAAAACATATTTTTGCCAAAATAGAAATTCCCGGCGGGGATGTTTATATGAATGAGAAAGCGATAATAAAGCTGGAAGTTTACAGCGACTGGCTTGATATCGAAGACCTGAAAATAGCCGAATCTTTTAAGATGAAAAAACTTATCAGCTCTAATTTCAAAAAAAATAAGTCTTTTATTTCAGAGATCAAAGGTGTTAAATATATTGTCATAGATTATATCAAAGAGTTCTTTTCTCCTTTTCCCGGGTCGTTTTCCCCTAAGCCTTTTAAAGTTATGTTCAATATAGTTATGCCGGAAGTAGAAAATGAAGGGGAGATGATGTTCCTTAACGATAATATGTCTTTCTACAAAAAATATATGGGTAGGAAGAAAGAGAAAAGTGAAATAATAGAAGTAGATCCCGGGAAGATAAAAATTATGGATCTTCCCCCGGGGAAACCATTCGGGTTCAAAGGTGCGGTGGGAAATTTTAATGTTGAAATAGAGCCTGCCAGACAGGATTCTTACACAGAAGAGGGGATATACGAATTTACTACTACAATCATGGGCGAGGGGAATTACGATACGGTGTCCGCTCCGGTATTCGCTTCCGATAAAGGTTTAAAGATATATCCGGAGGCTCGCCGCAGAAAAGAAAAAAGTGTAACTTTTGAACAAAAAGTGAAACCGGTAGATAAAAGCCTAAAATATATCCCGGCGTTAAGATTTGTTTTCTTCTCTCCTGAGGAGAGAAAATATAAGGTCATTGAAAAAGGGCCTTTTGAGATATCGCCGGGTATCTCCTCAAAGGATAAAACAAAAAGCGTACGGGTGTCGGGCGGGTCGTCAGAAGAGGGAAAAAGTCAATGGATAAGTTCTTTGAAAAAAGATATGGGACGTATCTATGACAGAAAATACGGGATGATATCTATGGAATTCGCCGCGTATGTGCTTGTCCTTATAGTATTGATGTTCCTTTCGGGACTTTACCGTTACAGATCTTACTGGATAAAGACATCGGATGATCCTAAGGCGATAGCCAAAAGGGCCGGGATAATAGGAAAAAATGTTTTGTCCAGGGCCCGCTATTTGTCAAAAAAAAGAAAAAGTGAAGAGTTTTGCGAAACAGTATTCCGGGGGATGCAGAAATATTTTGCCGAGCTTATGGGGCTTTCTCCTGGGAATATAACCGAAAGCGCCGTTAAGGGTTTTTTAAAGGATAATTTCCAACTGGAAGCTCTGTCTGAAGGGATAAATGAGGTCTTTTCATATTGCTATCGGGGTAAATTTTCAGATGCGGGTATGGACAAGGAGGAAATGGAAAATGCGTTGAAGAATACGGAAAGACTTTTCAATATATTCGATGATATATCTTTAGACCTGATTATGGCGGCTAAAAAGGAGAGAGAATAATGCGGGTCTTTAGAGGAGTAATAACAGTATTTATATCGCTGGTGGTCTTATACTCGTCCGCGCGCGGAGCCGAACAACCTGTAGAAAGGTTCAAGGAAGCTTGCGGTCATTATGTCAACGGCCGGATAGATAAAGCGATTGAACTTTACGAAAGCCTTGTATCTGACGGATCCGTTTCCACGGCGGTTTTTTACGACCTGGGCAACGCTTATCTTAAAAAGGGAAATGTCGGGAAGGCTGTTTTGAATTATCAAAGGGCAAAAATAGCCGCTCCCAGGGACAGTGATATTAATTTTAACCTGGAGTACGCCAGAGGATTAATGAAACAGCGTGATATCCCGTATTTTTCGGGAAGGATAGAAAAATTTCTTACTCGAGTAGCGGAAAATATTTCATTTAATGAAAATGTCATAATTGTTTTTACTTTTTTCGTTTTATTCTTGTTGATGGT
>CAYMTI010000237.1:0-2830 GCA_964393315.1 uncultured Planctomycetia bacterium | reverse complement strand
ATTCTTCGTATTTCTTCCGGCCCTAATCCGTAACCCAGAATGTCATATATTTCCCCCTCATCAAACGTGTTTGAGCGTCTAACGCGGGAAGAGCGCTTAAAAATATCATAGTTAAAGGGACCAGAAGCCATTGAAAAGCGAATAATATCCTGCTTCCCAGGGGGTTTCCCGGCGCCTTTTTCCGCGGCAGAAGAAGAAGGCTTAAAATTATACTTGTAACCAGAGATATCGTCGCTAAATGAAAAATCGTCCCGGTTATTCTTGGTATGCTGTAATAAAAAACCGAGTGGGTAAACTCCTTACCGGCAAACACAGCCGGAAGCCACCCTATTATGGTCAAAAGAAACGCCCAGGTCGTCCAGGAAATATGCCCTTCGAACAACTTAAACCCTATTTTCATCTTTTCCAATAGCGGTATTTTTTTGTCTTTTAAAAAAGCACGCATTACTATCGGGAAATTCTCGACTCCCCAGGCCCATCTTCTTTTCTGTTTATATACATTGACTATGGTTTTCCAGGTATTTTCAGCGACATTCGCGTCCATGGATAAGGTGGTATACATCGGTACCACTTTATATAGCCCGTCGTAATGAATAAAAGCTTTCCAGTAGATAGCGGAATCGTCGCTTATCATATCTACGGGCCAGTATCCCACTTCATCCAAAGCCCTAAAGCTCATGCTATGGCTTGAAAATGTCACCAGCTTTTCCGGATTCGTAGCCTCAACAAGCTGAAAGAACGAAGAGCCGACATCCAATACCCTCGTGATCCCGGGAGCCTCCCATATATTATTATTGTAAACCGGAACCGGCTGAAAACTCGCTCTTTCTCTGTCCGGACATACTAAAAAATAATAGGTAAGCGCCGCAAAATATTCAGGAGCTATCACCGTATCCGAATCAAAGCACGAACTTATAACGTTATCAAAAGAGATATTTTTCTCCCTCAGATAGTTCGCTGCTTCTTTAGCCGCGAAAGACGTATTCGCTCCTTTAGCCTTGGCTTCTCCCTCTATCCCGTCCGGGTGGACAACAACAAGAAAATCAAAAAAACTGTTTTTATATTTATCATGTATATAATAGCAATCTTTTTTGACCTCGTCGGAAGCCCTTTCCTCCAGGGCAAAAACAACTATTATTTTCTCCGGAGGGAACATCCCTTTCGCTATGCTCTTAACTCCCGGCTCAATGATCTCGCGGTCCTCTTTCACTACAGGTATTATGACCAGGTGATATATCTCTTCAAACAAAGGTTTTCCCCCTCCGTTTTTTTTAAGATCGAATACATCTTTACGGTGGCATCTGAAGGAGATAGTATCTCTTAGATCTCGTTTCTTTTTCACCAAAGACAAAGCTTCAATATACCCGTCAAGATCATCCAGCCTTTTAAGCCTTTCCATCCAATCGGTCTTTTTTTCCGAAGCCAGCCTTACATACGAAAGAATCAGGAAAAAAGTTAAATATAACAACCTCAAAAGCCAGTAAAAATAGAACGCGATTATCAATACCGCCGCCGCAAGCGGAAAAAAGAAAGCAAGCAAGCTCATTCCCGCGATTATCCCCCAACTGGTAGCGCCGGGCAGAATCTCAAAAAACCTTTGAAGTCCGCGGTCTTTTCCCCTTAATCCGTTTCCGGTAAAATCAAATTCCACTTTTCCCCTATTTTCTCGTGTTTTTTTTGCTCTTTTATTTTATTTAGATACTCCGGTAAAATCCCTGCCTCAGGGATTATGTCTATAAACATTACTTCTGAAGTATCCGGGTCGATAAAATAAACGTTCCCGGTTTCTTCAGAATAAATAATGCCGCTTCTTTTTTGAACTTTCAGGACTTCATATATCTCATTTTCCCCGCTGTCTTCTAATTCAACCAGATATACAGTATTAACATCCTTAAAAAGAACATGGGAGTCTTGATATACCCAGAACGCCTGCCCTATATCCTTCCCCTTGGAATATATCCAACTCTTTTCCGGTTCTCTTTCAAACGAGACATTTCCTGTTTTTTCTTCAGACAAGTCCAATATCCCCAGTTTTTTGTCGGTCCAGAAAAGAAGCCTCTTTGCCGGCTCAAAAAACAAGTATCCTTTTATTCCTTTTTCTGCCACAGTATAAGGTATCTTATTGGTCACAAGCTTCCCGTTATTATCCAGAACGGTGAAAAAGCTATCAGAATAGACATCGATCCGGCTCTGCCCCATGCCCGCCAAGATCTTTTCTGCTGTTTTATTTTTTTCAATAAGATCGACATTGTTCTTGCCGTTAAGGCCAGTATAAAAACAAAGCCCGGTATTGTCGACGCAATAGATCCTATCCCCGTACAAACCGAATCCTTTGACTCCTTTTATAATGTCGGGATAGACCGCCCCGGCCGCTTCATCTATCCTGCTTATGTTTCCTTTTTCAAGAACAAACAACTGTGATTCTTTTCCCGGCTGCCATTGTACATCCGAAAGCGATTCAGGGAAAAGGTCCGTAAGGTCTTTACATTTATTCTCCCCTTCTTTTAAATCGACCTGGAAAAACCCTCTGCCCCCGGGTACAGCGACCTCAAACACCATTGTGGAGCTATTTTTCTCTGTGTAATGTCTGACCACTTGCGCGCTAGCAAACCGTGATCCCTTTTCTATAAGCGGCCAGCAATCCCCGGATTTACTGTCACAGGCCAGAATATCTCCGGCAAGATCTCCTTTAGAAACCAAAAATATCGAATCCGCGGCAAACGTCATAATTTGAGATGTCTGCCCCGTTAGAAAATCTTCTTTTTTCCATTTTTCAGGAATAAGAATTATTTTATCCCACACATCCGCTTTTTCTTCTTCTACTGAAAGC
>CAYMTI010000236.1:0-2844 GCA_964393315.1 uncultured Planctomycetia bacterium | reverse complement strand
CCCCTGACCCGCCTCCTGAGCCTTCTCCTGATCCTCCTCCCGAACCTTGTCCCGAACCGTCTCCTGAACTGTTTTGATTGCTTGGTGGTGGCGGTGGAGGAACATCTTTTTCTTTAAGCGCTTTTACTCTTTTTACCGAAACTTCAAAATTGTACTTGATGTACTTATTCTTTCTATCAGTCTCTAAAGACCTTTTATAATATTCGGCAGCCTTAACGGCATTCGCCAAAGACCCCTCCTTATCTTTTTCTTCCGTTTTTTCACTCATCCTGTAATAAGAATTCGCGATCATTATCAACGCACTTTTTTCTAGCCCGATATCATCTGTGATCAAAGCTTTTGTGAAATATTTTATTGCATCCTCATACTCCCGCTCTTGATATATTGTAAGCCCCATATTATAATTCAAAATAGTATCTTGGGGAAATGCTTTCAACAGGTCCCCGTATATATCAGCGGCTTCAGAATATAGTCCATTTTCATAAAGCTTATTGGCATTAATTATTTTCTCACGAATATCCCTCGATAGAGAAAATACTGTAACAGCTGGCAAGCATACCATAAAGAAAAACGCTAATCCCAAAAAAAATAACTTTTTCATAAAACTGAAACCTATCTTTTATCTCCCGGACATGTAATAACCCTATTATCGCTTCCCTGCCCCCCGGCCTGTTCATAACAAATAAAGCTCAAATAGCTTTTCTATGGTATCTGACGAAATATCGTATTACTCAATATCGTTTCCAGTAAAAGCATTATAAGTGCCGCGAATAAAAAGACCCTATACATATCTTTTCGAGTATCATATTTTTTTTCTATTATTTCCGTACGTTCCAACCTGTCGATCTTCGCATAGCTCTCCCTCAAACTTTTCATATTTGTAGCCCGGAAATACTCTCCGCCGGTAACATCAGCTATTTTCTTAAGTGTTCCTTCATCAAGGTTTATGATCAATTTTTTGTTTTCCTCTCTGCCCAGTGAATCTTTGACCGGAAGATCGACGACAGAATTTCTGCTTGATACACCTATGGTATAAATCCTGACTCCCAAAGCTCTGGCAGCTTTGGCGGCTATCATCGGGGATATCTGGCCATAATTATTGATACCATCGGTCAGTAAGATTATAACGCGGCTTTTTGCTTTAACATCTTTAAGCGAGTTCAAACTGCTGAGTATACCCGAACCTATAGCTGTACCGTCTTTTATAAGACCAACTTCTATTCTCTTCATTGAATCCAGCAGCCATTCATGATCAAAGGTGATAGGACATACAAGAAAAGCAGAGGCCGCAAAAGCGACCACCCCGATCATATCATCGTTGCGTTTTTCTATGAAATCTTCAGCAACCAGAAGAGAGGCCTCGAGCCGATCAATATCTCCGTATTCATCAGCCTTCCCTGACAAAAATACCACATCTTCCAGACCGAGTAATAGATCCCTGGCGAGCATTGTACTGGAACAATCAATAGCTATCATGATAGCTATCCCTTCTTTCCTCACCCTGTCCTGCCCTACATACATAGGCCGCGCCAAAGCAAAAACCACGGCCAACACACTGATCACTTTTAAATAATGTATTTTACTCGAAAAAAAAATGCCTACGGTACCCTTTAAATTTTTAATCACCGAATCTGAAGAAAAAATAAATCCCTGCCGTTTTTTAAGCCGGGTACTTATCAATAAAAATATAAGTATTACGGGAATAAAGCCCAATATCCAAGCATCCTCAAAAAACATTTAAAACATCCTTTTTGTTCTGCCTCTACCCATCAAAAACTCTAATATAAGCAGCAGTAAAGCCATAACTGCAAACAATTGAAACCTCTCTTTATATACTTTCGTTAGATCGTCAGATACAGACTTTTGGCCCTGCTGCAAAGAAATGTTTTCGTATATTTTGGATAAACCGAATTGTTCCGGAGAAGACCTGACATATACCCCTCCGGTTTCGCCCGCGACCTTTTTTAGTGTCATTTCGTCTAGCGCGGACCTGACATAATTACCTTCCCTATCTTTTAATGCTTTCTCCCCCTCATCTTCTTCCGTCAAAAATATCCGATCACCCTCAACGGATCCGACGCCTATGCATGATATTACAAGACCGTTCTCTTTTGCTTTTTTAATCGCCCCCTCTATATCTCCCGTGGTATTCTCTCCATCAGTTATCACTATAAGATTCCTCCCAGCTTCAGGACTGTCTTTATAGCTTCTAATGGCCGTCTCAACAGCTTCGGCGATATTTGTCCCTCCTCTTGGTATAGAATCCACGTTAAGAGAATTGAGCACCAAAAGGCTCCCGCTATTATCGACAGTTAAAGGGCATTGAAGAAAAGCCTGCCCGGCAAAAGCTATAATACCCACACGATCTGTCCTAATGCCCTTGATAAAATCTTTTATCTTTTCTTTTGAAAACCCCAGCCGGTCAGGATAAAGATCCCGGGCAAGCATACTTTTTGAGGTATCCAGAGCAATAAGTATGTCAAATCCGCGGAACCGGTTTTCTTTCCAGGAAAACCCCCACTGCGGACCGGCCAGAGCTAAAATAATAAAAGCTATAGCAAGTGTTCTGAGCCCCGCCAGAAAGAACATACGCCCTTCGCTGTAAAAAGGAATTATCTTCTCCGCCAGTTTCTTTTCCATGAACCTGCCTATCAATACCCGTCGTCTAAAGATCGACCATGCATAAAAGAAGAACACAAAAGGCACAAGCCAGATCAAATAAGTCAGTATTTTCGGATCAGCAAATTTCATATTTTCCGCCACCGGACATCACTGCCACGTATCAAAACAGATTCATTAACCACGTTATTGCCAAAAGAAATTTTAAAGGATATTCTATTATAT
>CAYMTI010000235.1:0-2847 GCA_964393315.1 uncultured Planctomycetia bacterium | reverse complement strand
TGCTCTGAATTGAAAAGCGCGTTCTCCGAAACGGTCATATTGAGCTTTTTTTTGAGGATCGCTCAAAATTTCATAGGCATAGGAGATCTCCTTGAATTTATTCTCGGCATCCTTGTCCCCAGGATTTTTGTCCGGATGGTATTTTACCGCCAGCTTCCTGTAAGCTTTTTTTATCTCTATCTGAGTAGCGCTTTCCGCCACTCCCAGCAACTTGTAATAATCCGCCATTTCATCTTAAGTATCTCTTTGATACTACTCCTTTTTATCGTCATCAACTTTATAATCCGCGTCCACTACTTCTTCATCTTTCTTTTTTTCATCCTGTCCGCTCTGCTCAGCCGCCCCGTCACCGGCACCCTGACCCTGCTGTTGCGCTTTTGCCTGCATATCCTTATATATCTCTTCGGACAGCTTATGGCTAGCTTTTGTCAGTTCTTCCTGGGCTTTTTTCATCTCATCGCCATTATCCGTTTTCAAAGCGGTTTTAGCTTTATCCACAGCTTCGGATATCTTTTTCTTTTCGTCTTCTGAAACTTTATCCCCGTAGTCTTTTACGGCTTTTTCCGTGGAATAGACCAATGTATCCAACTGGTTCCTTGTTTCAACGAGCTCTCTTTTCTTCTTATCTTCTTCTTCATGTTCTTTCGCCTGCTGCTGCATGCGATCGATCTCTTCTTTGCTAAGTCCGCTGGATGCCTCTATCCTTATTGACTGTTCCTTACCCGTCGCTTTATCCTTGGCGGATACATGCACTATACCATTAGCGTCAATATCGAACGTTACTTCTATCTGGGGGACCCCCCTCGGCGCCGGCGGGATATCCGTAAGCTCAAAACGCCCCAAGGTCTTATTATCTATGGCCATCTGCCTTTCACCCTGAAGAACATGTATCGAGACCGCGGGCTGGTTATCTTCAGCCGTCGAAAAAACCTGGCTCTTCTTCGTGGGAATAGTAGTATTTTTCTCTATCAGCCTGGTCATAACTCCTCCCAGGGTCTCTATCCCCAGGGAAAGAGGTGTGACATCAAGAAGCACTACGTCGGACAAACCTTCATCTCCGGTAAGTACTCCACCCTGAATTGCAGCTCCCATAGCCACTACCTCATCAGGATTAACCCCTTTGTGCGGCTCCTTGCCGAATATCTCTTTGACCACTTCCTGGACCTTGGGCATCCTGGTCTGACCTCCCACAAGAATTATCTCATCTATATCCCCGGCTGACAGGCCTGCATCTTTCAGCGCGTTGTAACATGGCTGTTTAGTCCTTTCGACAAGAGAATCAACCAGTTGTTCAAGCTTAGACCTCGTCAATGTCATAGTAAGATGTTTCGGTCCGGAAGCATCCGCCGTAATAAAAGGCAGATTGATCTCCGTCTGCTGATTCGAAGAAAGCTCGCACTTCGCCTTTTCCGCGCCCTCTTTTAATCTCTGAAGAGCCATTTTATCGTTCTTAAGGTCTATACCGTATTCCTTTTTGAATTCATCCGCCATCCAGTCAATAATCGCATGATCAAAATTGTCTCCGCCCAGATGTGTATCGCCGTTAGTAGATTTAACCTCAAAAACACCGTCTCCTACTTCCAGGATAGATATATCGAAAGTTCCGCCTCCGAGATCAAAAACCGCGATCTTTTCGTCCTTATCTTTACCTAATCCGTAAGCAAGACTGGCAGCGGTAGGTTCATTTATTATCCTGTCCACTTTAAGACCCGCTATTTCGCCAGCGTCTTTAGTCGCCTGACGCTGTGAATCGTTAAAATAAGCCGGAACCGTGATAACAGCTCCCGCTACCTTTTCCCCTAGATAATCCTCCGCTGTCTGCTTCATCTTCTGAAGTATCATTGCGGATATCTCCGGCGGAGTATATTGCTTCCCGTTAGCGGTAACTACCACATTCCCGCTCGAATCCTCGCCTATCGCGTAAGGCACTATTTTTTCCTCTTCTTTCACCTCCGAATGTTTCCTACCCATAAAACGTTTTATACTGAATACAGTATTGTCCGGATTAGTAACAGCCTGCCTTTTAGCGGGCTGTCCCACCAGCTTTTCTCCGTTCTTCGTAAAAGCCACAACGCTGGGAGTGGTCCTCGCCCCTTCAGCGTTCTGAATAACCTTGGGTTCCTTCCCTTCCATTACCGCTACGCATGAATTTGTTGTCCCCAGATCGATACCTATTATTTTTCCCATGTCATCCTCCCTTTAAAAATTGACAACAGCGGCAGACATCTTAAGCCCTGCCGGCTATCTCTTGTTAATCATTATCTTCCTCATCTATTTCATACTGTCCTGTATCCTTTTCTTCGTTCTTTGCCACTTTAACCTGAGCGGGCCGCAGCAATCTGTCATTCAGCATATACCCGGGCCTTAACTCTTCCAATATCATATCTTCTTCAATATCCGGCGTATTCTCAGCGGCAACGGCCTCATGCACATTCGGATCGAATCTCTTGCCTGTTGTTTCGATTCTTTTAACCCCGTTCTCTTCCAATATCTTGAGGACCTATATATGCACCAGTTATATCCAATCCAAAACGGCATCCTTATCTTCAGCTTTATCCATGGACATGAGAGCCATATCAAAATTGTCCACTATAGGAAAAAGTTCGAAAATTATACCTTCATTAGCGAATTTCATATGATCATATTTCTCTTTTTCCAAACGTTTGCGAGTATTTTCATACTCGGCGTGTACTTTCAGCCACTTAGCTTCCCATTCATCCCTTTCCACGGCTTTTTTCTCAAGAGCGTCATACTCTTCCCGAGACATAAGAACTTCAGGAGACACTGCTTTATTTTTTTTCTTTTTCATATTTATCCCCTTATTTAGGGTTTTTCTTCATCCGGTAT
>CAYMTI010000234.1:0-2892 GCA_964393315.1 uncultured Planctomycetia bacterium | reverse complement strand
GCGAAAAATACAGCGGTAAATGTGGTTTACATTATTTTAATATCCATCCCCCCCCCTTTTTTAGTGTAAATTAGGGCTATCTTTAATATATTATCTCTCCGAAACCGCCCAGGATCCGGGTTTTCTCAATTTTGCTATTTTCCTCTATCCTTCACCCTGAGCATCAATAACGCTGCTATAAACATACATACGCCGCCAATAACAACCCCGGCCATACGGTTATTACCCATTAAATGAAGCATTATCCAGCCGAATCCGAGAGAAACTATTATCTGGGGAATAGTAATAAAAAAATTGAATATCCCCATATATACCCCCATTTTTTTATTCTCAATAGCTGTAGACAGAATAGCATAAGGCATCGCCAGTATACTTGCCCAGGCGAAACCCACTCCCACCATTAAAAAAAGAAGCATGTTTTTGTTGTGCACTAACGCTATACTCATAAGTCCTGCCGAACCGAATAAAAGGCAGATTATATGAGTATACTTCCGGGATATTCTTTTCGCTATCCCCGGCAGGAACATCGAGAATATCATGCATACAAAATTATAAGCGGCAAAACATATTCCCGCCCATTCTATACCGTTAAGATATTGCGCTGTCCCTTCTTCCGCGCTGAAAATATTATTAGCTACGGTTACGGGAAAATAAATGAACATGCAAAAAAGTCCCATCCAGGAAAATATCTGCACCCAGGCCAGCTCCTTCATGGTCCTTGGCATATGAAAAAGATCCTTAATAATTTCCTTGACCGCGGAAATTATCTTTACTTTATCTTTTCTCGATCTTTTGAAATCCTCGATATTTTCCGGAGGATATTCTTTTGTCGTAATTACCGTCCACAATACGGCTGCGATAAATACCGCCGCGCCTATATGAAATGATAATCTTACGATATCCGGGATTGCCGTAGTATTAAGGTGAAACCTCTCCAGTAAATGAAAACCGGCGCCATGTACTGTAGGCATAGAAGAATGCGGACTCACCCCGCCGCTATTCTTCATCCCAAAAATATGCTCAAGTATCCAGGGAAGAGCGCTAGCGGTTACGGCGCCCATACCTATGAATACCCCCTGCATTGTATAACCCAGTGTACGCTGTTCATCCGGAAGCATATCCGCAACGAACGCCCTGAACGGTTCCATACTGATATTTACGGAAGCATCCATTATCCATAAAAGACCCGCGGCCATAAGTAATGTCCCCGAGTAAGGCATAAAAAAAAGCGCTCCGGTCGCCAGTATAGCCCCAGAGAGAAAATACGGACGTCTTCTTCCCAGAAAGCACCAGGTATTATCGCTCATATGTCCGATAAAAGGCTGGACTAAAAGACCGGTAAGCGGAGCGGCAAGCCACAGGATCGGTATTTTATCGGGCTGGGCCCCCAGGTACTCATAAATAGCGCTCATATTAGCCATCTGAAGTCCCCACCCGAACTGTATCCCCAAAAACCCCAGGCTCATATTACATATCTGCAGAAAACTCAATCTTCTTTTTTTTATCATTATTTCACCTCCAAAGATTTAGGGGTCATCCTCTAGCATATAACACGGCCATTTTTTTCAGCTTCTCACCGTGACTCTTTTTTAACTGCCCCGGCCGCAATTTCCATTTCCAGTTCCCAAAGGTATTTGAAGGCTGGTTCATCCTGGATCCCTGCCCTAGCGCCAGAATATCCTGAACCGGGATTATCGCGACATCGGCAATAGACATCATGACAATCCTTATAAGATCCCAGTTAAGCTCAGCTCCCGCCGCTTTTCTGCCTATATAATCATAAAGCCTTTCCACATCCTCTTTTCTGGCCTCATTTTTTACCCATCCCTGAAATGTATTATTATCATGCGTACCGGTGTAAACGATACAATTTCTCTCGAAATTGTGCGGCTGATAGGGGTTCAGGGGATTATCTTCTCCAAAAGCGAACATAAGTATTTTCATGCCGGGAAATCCATAATGCTTTTTCGCGGTCTTTACATCATCGGTAATAATACCCAGGTCTTCTGCTATAACGGGAAATCCGGGAAACTCAGACCTGAGCCGGTCAAAAAGATCATATGTCGGGACATCCTGCCAGCTCCCATTGACCGCAGTATCTTCGAAAGCAGGGACTTCCCAGAACTGCACAAGCCCCCTGAAATGATCTATACGAACCAGATCATATAACTGGAACATATGCCCCAGCCTGTTTATCCACCACCGGTATCCTGTTTCTTTAAGCACATCCCAGCGATAAACAGGATTATTCCATAACTGTCCGGTAGAGCTGAAATAATCAGGTGGGACACCCGATACCACATAGGGCTCTTTTTTTTCATCGAGCTTAAAAATATCAGGATTTACCCATACGTCAGAACTGTCATAACTTACATATATGGGCAGATCCCCTATTATGCTTATACCTTTTTGATTGCAATATGTCTTAAGTTTCATCCACTGCCGGTAAAATAAAAACTGCATAAATTTTTCTTTCAGTATTATTTTTTCATTTTTGGCCTCAAATCCCGATAGGGTCTCAATATCCCTATCCCTGTAGTCCTCCGGCCAATTGCTCCATGAGCGCTTTTTATATTTCCTTTTAACTACCCTGAATATCGCGTAATCATTAAGCCATGACGCGTTGCGCGTCATAAACTTTTCAAATTCGGTTATATCCTTCTTTTTCATAAAACGATTATAAGCTTTTTCCAACAACGGCAGTTTTTGCCTTCGGACAGCCTCAAAATCCACCGGATCCGTTTGTCCCGCCTCGGTCTCCTCTAGCTCATTTGCTTTTAATAGGCCATCTTCCAAAAGAAGTTCCGGACTTATCAAAAGAGTGTTACCTGCAAAAGTAGACTCACTGAAATACGGAGAATCGCAGATCTCACTATTTGTCGGGTTTTACGG
>CAYMTI010000233.1:0-2905 GCA_964393315.1 uncultured Planctomycetia bacterium | reverse complement strand
CTCACGAAGGAGGAGAAAGAGAAAGAGAGACTATTGTTATTTAAAGTATGAAAAATAAATTATATTCAAGGGCAGGTATCCGCAATTTTGAAATGTGCTGCAGCAAATAAACTCCTTTTTATTCTTTATCCCCGGAAAAAACTTGAATCCGGCAGAGATGAACATTACACCTATCAGAGAAAATGCTATAGCTCCGAGAGGCAATGCCCACCAATACGCAAACCTCAGCGGATCGAAATTATCTATTGTTTTGGAAACAATAAGCGCAGGAAATATAACCCGTATAAGTATAAGACTGAGAGTATCGATAAAATCATCATTAATGAAACTGAAATAATAAAGCAGATATCCTACCGACATCACAATCAGCAGTTTTAAAATACTAAAGGATATTATCTGGAAACTGAAATTAAAATCCATAGAGAAATTCCCGGGTTATAATAGTATCATAGCGGTCAGGGTTTGCCTAGCAGCCTGAACATTTTCTGTTTATACGCTTCGACTCCAGGCTGATCGAACGGGTTCACGCCTTTTATATAAGCTGATATACTTACGGCTTTTTCAAAAAAATAAATAAGCTGTCCAATTGTAAATTCAGATATTAACGGAAAAAGAAGCGTACAATTCGGAACTCCTCCCTCATAATGAGCCTCGCGTGTGGCTTCATAGGCTTTAATGTTAACAAAATCAAGGGTTTTGCCGGATAAATAGTTTAATTTATCCGGATTTTCTTCGTCATAGGGGATAGTTGTTTTTATCTTACTCTCATTAACTATAAGAAATGTTTCGAAAAGATTCCTTTCCCCGTCCTGGATAAGCTGACCCATCGAATGAAGATCTGTTGAAAAATCACAGGAGGCGGGAAAAATACTTTTACCGCCTTTTCCTTCGCTTTCGCCAAAAAGCTGTTTCCACCATTCGCTCACAAAGTGAAGCCTGGCCTCAAAACTTGCCAGGATCTCGATATCCCTTCCCTTTTCATAAAGCACATTCCTGCATGCTGCGTACCTGTAACTGTTATTCTTCTGAAGATCCAGTTCCAAGCTGATATTTCTTTCCTCCCTTGCTCCTGCTATAAGTTTTTCAATATTTAACCCGGCGCAAGCAATAGGAAAAAGCCCTACGGGTGTAAGAACTGAAAATCTGCCTCCTATGGAATCCGGGATAATAAAACTTTTAAAGCCCTCCTTATCAGCAACGTACCTTAACGCGCCTTTTCGAGCATCAGTTGTACAGACTATACGTTTCTTAACTTCCCCGGAAGAATATTTTTTATCCATGAATTCACGTAATATCCTGAAAGCTATAGCCGGCTCTGTAGTGGTCCCCGACTTTGATATGACGTTTAAACAAACGTCTTTATCCTCTAGCTCATCCATCAGGTTCCGCATGTATTCCCCGCAAATATTATGACCCGCGAAAAATATCTCTTTATTTATTTTTTCAGGCGCAAGAGCCTCTATTACCGCTCTTGCGCCCAGATATGATCCTCCTATCCCGATAATAACAATTGCATCTGACATACCCCGGAACATTTGGGCCGAAGCATTTACGTCATTCAAGAGTTTTTCCCCGGTATTTTCGGGCAGATCCATCCACCCTAGACTGTCATTCCCGGGTCCGTTCTTGTTTTTCAGGAATTTATGCGCTTTTTCAACATCACGAAAAGCTTCCTTCATTTCTTCACTGGAAATAAATCCCTCAAAATTACTTGTATCTAAAATTATTTTGTTTTCCATAGGATCTCCTCTGGATACATTTCAGTATAATCATTAAATTAAATGTGATTTATTACAGCATTAAAACCAATATACCCCGAATACACTTAAGGGTCAAGAAAACAACCGGCTAATAATTTCATAAACTGGTTTCACCTTAGATGCTAATGATTATACTAAGAAACATTTATATACTATCTACGGTCTTTCTTAGCCGTATTAGGTTCATTCTTGGAATCTGCCTGAGCGTATTGCGTCCGTGGGGCGAGAATAGTAATACAATTAAATTTCTGGACTGCCGGAAACTTTGTAGAAAATAATTTCTACCTCAGTTGAACAAAATACCGCCTGCCGCTTCCGGCGGAAAGAGATATACGTGGTTCGCTTTTCCGACTATTTAACGGAATTATGCGAAGAAAGGCTCATCCCGCTTCTGAAAACAGTAACTTGCCGCGCAGTAATTATTACAGCTATTTTTGATGTAAAAGATAAATATTATTCCTGCTCGGTATTTCAATTTCTGGGGCAACATGCTCCTGTTCCTTTTCCCAAACACCCCGTTCTTTTCTAAAACAAGCCAGTATTCCCTATTACCGTTGTGTTTTTTTCAACTTTCCCCGTATGACTCAATAATAACCCTAGTTCTTAACAAATAATCTATTTGTTCCCACGATTTTTTTTATTTTTTTAGAGACAGAAGACCTTTATCGTTTTTTTTGCATGAAAAACGCTTAAAAATGTGTCTAAAAGTATATAGGCCCGAACATAATGAAAGTTTAAAAAGGAGCGTAATATTATGATGGAAAAATATATAAATAAAACCGTAACTATCCTTTTCCCCTTATCCTGTCCCGTTTGCTGGGAAAATATCGTGCGTTACCCGGAAATTATATGCGGAGGCTGCGCGCGAAAGCTGCGGGAAGAACTAGACATAACTTTCAGATCCTCATCTAACATAAAAAACATATTATCCTGCTCAAAGAACTCGGGACGCATGAAAATACTTTTAAAAGTTTTTAAATACAGAAAAAAACAAGCCGTAAAGCTTCTTATCCCGTTTTTGGAAAAAACAGTGTTATATCATAATAAATATTTTGCTGACATAGATATTGTAATTCCCGTCCCTGTTCACAAGAGACTGTCAAGTTTTGTGTGTCTGAAGCACCGGTTTATTATATCTGGATAAC
>CAYMTI010000232.1:0-2907 GCA_964393315.1 uncultured Planctomycetia bacterium | reverse complement strand
GGCCGTAGGGAACGATCCTGAAGTATATACCGGCTACGCTTTCGGTATGGGGGTGGAGCGAATAGCAATGTTATTTTATGGGATAGAGGATATAAGGCTTTTTTATGAGAACGATGTAAGGTTCCTAGAGCAGTTTGCTTAACAAATACGGAGATAGTAGAATGAAAATAACCTATAATTGGCTGAAGGAATATATCGATATAGATATGCCCGCTGAAGAAGTAGCCAGAATACTTACAATGAGCGGATCAGAAGTCGGCTCTATTGAGAAAAAAAAGGACGATATAGTTATGGAGATGGAAATAACGGCTAATCGTCCGGATTGTTTGAATGTTATAGGAATGGCAAGAGAAACTTCGGCTGTTCTGGGTAAAAGCCTGGTCCTGCCTGATCTTTCGGCTCCCTCGGACTGTGAGGGGCCGGCGGTCATCCCCGAGATCAAGGATCTTACCCTGTGCCCCAGATATACGGCAAGAGTAATTACGGGAGTTTCGATCAAACCTATACCCGATGAACTTAAGAAGTTCATCGTCGCCGTGGGAATAAGAGAAGTGAATAACGTTGTGGACATAACTAATTATTGTTTGATGGAAACCGGCCAGCCGATGCATGCTTTCGATCTTGATAAGATAACGGGAGAGAAGATATATGTTAGAAGAGCCCGGAAAGGGGAAAAAATAATTACCATTGATGAAGTTGAAAGGCCCCTCGAAGAAGATATGCTTGTTATAGCTGATGAAAAAGGGCCTGTCGCGATAGCCGGTGTTATGGGCGGGAAAGATACGGAAGTTACGGAGAGTACTAAGAACGTGCTTTTGGAAAGTGCGTATTTTGACCCTCTTTCCATAAGGAGAACGGCCAGGAAACTCGGGCTTTCAAGCGATTCAAGTTACAGGTTTGAACGCGGCGTGGATAAGGGTATGATCGAGAAAGCCTCTAACCGGGCAAGTTCACTTATCGCAGCTTATGCCGGAGGAAAAGTGAATGGGTTTTATGATGCCGGGGAATGTATACCCGAAGAACCGGTCGTGGGTATAAACGTCGAAAAAACCGGGCATATACTGGGGGTCTTTCTTAAGGATAAACAGGTTGAAGACATATTGAGCCGTCTGGGGATGAGGGTATTGGAAAATAAAAAAGGAGTAATATCCGTTAAAGTGCCGAGTTTCAGGGAAGACGTGAAAAGAGAGATCGATCTGGTTGAAGAGGTAGCGCGGATATTCGGATACGACAATATCCCGGAAAAAGTAGAAAAAATAATCCCACAACCGGTAAGAAAAGAATATCCGAGAAAAGTAAAAGAAAAGGTTTGCGCTCTGCTGTCCGGATACGGGATGAATGAGATAATGACATATAGTCTCGTGAACGAAAAAGCTGTATCGAATTTTCCGGATTTTAACACGGATATAGTTGAGTTATGGAACCCTTTATCCGAAGAACATAAGGTGCTTACCCCGCAGCTTCTTAACGGGATGATGAAGTCGATAGCCTGGAATATTAATAGAAATAACAAAGAACTCGGATTTTTCGAGATCGCGAAAATATATAAAACTAACGGAGAAAAAGGGTATAAAGAGATCCCCGTACTATGTCTTGGGCTTACCGGGAATTTAAGAAAAAACTGGAAAGAAGGCGACCGGAAAGCGGATTTTTTTGATATTAAGGGAATAGTGGAGAATCTGATGAGAGGGCTTAACATTTCTCCCGTTTTTTCTCCGACTGAAAAGTCCGGATTTATTAACGCGGTAGATATAAATATAGAAAAGAAGGCCGTCGGGTTTATTGCTGAAGTTCGTCCCAGGCTTTTGCGAGAGTATGATGTGGATCAACAGGTATTTTTGTCCCAGATCGATCTGGAACAGGTCACAGCAAAGGCCGTACTGAACAAAAAGTACAGCGCTATTCCCAAATTCCCTTTTGCCACGAGGGATATCTCTATTGTTTGTGGTAAATACATGAATATAGGCGAAGTTAAGAGGATAATACTTTCAAGCGGAGAGGAAAAAGTAAGGGATGTTAAAATAACTTCCGTATATGAAGGGGAACCTATCGCTAAAAATAAAAAGAGCGTATCATTCAGTGTAGAATACGGGGATCTTTCACGGACACTGAAAGATGAAGAAATAGAAAAGGCTCATGCGGGCATTTGCGATCTTATTTCCGAAAATTTGGATATAGAGTTCAGATAGATCGGGTTGCTGCCCGGATTATAATGATTGCTTTCTCTTTTTTTAGATGATAAAATAAAAATAATTCTGTTAAGCATGTGATGGTAGGATATTGAATTGGGCCAACACTCTTATAATTGGGAGTCTAACTTTGCCGTTCTCCCAGAGTACGGCAGGAGGGCACCCACCTGGATTACCAGGCCACCAATTCATTTTCTCCACACGGCTTTAACGGTTAGGGCCGGACTTGTCCGGCCCGTTTATTTTTGGATAGCTGTTAAAAGTAAGATGATGAAAATCCAAGCTGCTTATATGAACGGCTTTAACCCCTGGGCCTCGGTTTGCGATAGCCGGTCTTAGCTCTAAGACTATGGATCTATTCGATGACAAAAAAGATATTTCGATTCAACATGAAAAAAGCATTCCTTTATCTTTAAAGATGTGTCCTGATACTCTGGAAGAATTTTGCGGGCAGGAACATATCCTGGGAGAAGGAAAACTTTTAAGAAGAGCTATACAGGCTGACCTCTTTTCCTCTCTGATCTTCTACGGCCCGCCGGGTATCGGAAAAACCGCGCTGGCTATGGTCATATCAAAAAGTACCGGAGCGAATTTTTCCAGAAAGAACGCGGTTTCGAGCAACGTCTCTGAGATCAGAAAGATCATTGAAGACGCGGTGAAACTTAAACGACTTAACGGCAGGAGTACCATACTTCTTCTTGATGAGATACACAGGTTT
>CAYMTI010000231.1:0-2914 GCA_964393315.1 uncultured Planctomycetia bacterium | reverse complement strand
CCCGGTCGGCGGACCTTCGTGGAGGGCAAAAACATAAGGCATATAAACATTGCCTGCGTCTTTTATCGCCTGGGCCAGGCCTTCATCCTCTTCAGTGTCCTCGCTGAAAAAAATGTCGAACATCACGGTCTTTACCCCGGAAGCTTGAAGCGCCCTGACCAGCAGCGCGTGATAATTCCGCGGAAAAGGCCATTCCCCTATCCTGTCAATGGAATCGTCGCTTATCTCTATTATCACTATATTTTTATCGACGGGCTGATGCGGTCTTAATCTGTATCTCAGGTCCAGAGTACTGTACTCGAACTCGTCGAAAACCCGGGTATAGGAAAAGGAAAGAAACAGCCCAAGAAAAAAAACTACCGCCAGAAAAGATATGATGGTTCTTTTTTTTATGTTTTTCAGTTTAAGCTTCATTAGAAATTATAATAGATCCCCCCGGAAACTACGCTGCCCGAGTATTTCTGGAAAGGATCGTTAGATCTGTTTTCTGTATAAGAATAAGTGAATCCCAAAGTTAAGTTCCTGTTAATATCGTAATACAGCGCCGCGCTGAGCATATATGTATGGTCTTTTTCCCTTACCTCGTTACTTTCTGTTGAACGCCTGTCGTCATACTTCGTGTATTTATATAGGAAGCTTATATCAGTATACAATTTTTCCGTAAAAAAATACATCAAAGAAGGCCTGAGCCTGTACATCCAGTAATCATAATAATCCTGGTACATATCGTTCGAATCGGCCCTTCTCATCTCATTGCTGACCCTAAGGAAAAAACGTTCGGAATAATATCCGATGTTATATTTGATCCGGTACCTGTCATCTGCTCTGTCCTTACTGTCCGGCCACCCGGAAGAAGTATATATTTTACGATCAGGATACCACCTCATTATGGTCTCGAAGCCTATTTCCTGATAAAAATTGTCCAGTACGAAATGACGCAGGAATGTGGACATGTTAAGACCGTTATATGTGCTTTCTTTATCGTTCGGATAAGAGAAATAATCATAGGTCAGCCGGTTCCTCGAAACCAGTCCCGGCAGAATGGTCCAGTCAAAACCGATGTAAGGCGATAAATTGAAAAGGTTATTTATATTGCGGTTGTAATACGCGATGCTGAATATGTCGGTACCCGCTTTCAGTTTTATCTTATCGATCTCTTTATATGAGATATCTACGCTGGCCGAAGATTGAAGAAACCCGTCTTTATGCCTTTTGGAATCAAGATCTACGTTATTGTCATACCCCTGCTGGATATCCAGGAAAATATTGACGCCAAGATCGTCGACCAAGCGTTCTTTATTCCTGCTTTCCTGCACGATCTTTACCGCGCTGTCTTCCGCGGCGGGATAATTGTCGGTTATCTGCTCGTCAAGATCGGGGAAGGCTCTGCCCGGGAATAAAAGAACGAAAATGAATACCACCGATGCTCCTGCCCATATTTTATCTGCCCTCAACTGTATCAAAACGGACCTTCCTCCGACCGGCTTACCTGTTAATAGTAGTGTCCTTAGTTTTAAAATACTCTAGATCCCTGCGATCTATGATCTCCTCGCGCTGTTTCTCCTCGACATTGTCGTTTCTCTTTATTCTTCTTTCGATAATATCCGACCGTTCTATAACGCGTTCTATTCTGTCTCTTTTTTCCATTCTTTTTATCATCCGTTCCTTATTTTCAGCCCGCTTAACGATATTCTCCCTCAGGTCGGACGTTCTTTCGACCTTATTCGACAAACCCTCCTTATCCGGAGCGATCTTTCTTGCGTCAGTTCTCAAGCCGGGTTCCTTTTTAACGTACTTTTCGGGTACCGTGCATTTTAACGGCACGGCGATCTCTTTTTCTATCCGCGATAATCTGTTTTCCTTGACCCTTAACTCTTTTCCGGGCTTATCGAACTTTTTTATTTTCCTTTCATATCCTTTTTTTATCCAGTATGTTTTTTTCATTAAAGAACCATCCGGGTTTATTCCACGGGCAAAGACTTTGCCTTCAACTACGGAGATATCCGTCATGCTGCCGTCGGAAAAAGTTCGCCACGCCGTACCCCTCGCCCCGCAAACCGCGGCGGGTGTCCTTATGCGGAATTCTTTTCCTTTTTTTAAATTTTTAAGAACGCTCAACAATTCCCCGTCGAGAAGTTCAAGCCTTTCTTCCTGATCTCCCGTTATGACGACCTCGGTGTTCTTTTTTATCTTTACGGTATTATTGTTTTCCGGATCGAAAGATATCTCGGCATATCCGGTTTCTCCCGTCAATATTTTCTGCCCTGAGGTTATGACCGCCCCCGACGACGCCGAAACTTCCGCGTCCCCTTCACCGGAAACTACCTTAACGTTACCTTCGAAATATATGAGGGTTACTTCTTCAGCTTTCGCCTGGAAGGAAACGCAGCATAATGAAAAAGAAAAAAGAAAAAATACGATCAATTTTCTCGGCATGGAAAGCCCCTTTATTTAACGTTTGCGTTCTAATGCTTTATATCTGTTATCGGATCTGTCTTCTGTTTTAAGTTCTTCTTTTTTTTCTTCTTTACGCCGGTCAAGGTTCTCCATCTGTTTTTCTCTTATGTCACGCGTATCATTAATAAGTTCTACCTTGTCGTTGATCCAGCTTTTTCGGTACATCGCTTCGTTGAATTTAGCGGCAAGGGTTTCATACTCTTCCGGCGGAATTTTCTCCAAAAATATATCTTCTCCGCCTTGCGCTATGGATATCTTCTCTCCGCTATTAACATAATAATTCTCCCCGGTGCCTCTCGCTATAACATAAACAGTATCCTCAAAGACTATCACTGACGTTCCGGTATCGGAAACGGTTACCATCCATCCGGTGCCTCTCGCGCCGCAGATCGCGGCGGGAGTCCTGATAATATGTGAGATATAAATGGTGATTCCAACGTTAATTTTGTTAAAATAT
>CAYMTI010000230.1:0-2935 GCA_964393315.1 uncultured Planctomycetia bacterium | reverse complement strand
ATTGCCGGGATTTTTGTCGGTAAAAGGGTGGGTGGGGATTTTGTAGGCGGGGCGCATAATGTGAACGGTCTTAAAAAAATGCTCAAAGATAACCCTGATTGTGTGGCTGAACGCGTTATTTTAAATTCCCACGGAGGGTTTGTCCACAAGAGCGAACCTTTATGGAGAGATCTTAAGGGGATGGAGAATGAACCCGTTACTGTTAGATATTCAGGCGGGGACCCCGTAGAAGTCTATTATGAGAACGGGGATGAGCTTTATCCATTTAATGCTGATAATAGCGGAGATGTCAGGTGCTATGATCTTGTGAACGGGACAAAAAAAGGAGATGTTATATTATCCACTAAAAACAAGAACGAAGTGGCTGGACTGTTAAAAAATAATCCTGATATGATCATAGAGAACTGGAACCTCACGAAAGAAGGGGGATTGAGGTTCAATTCGGAAATAATATGGCATACGATGTCCGGACGGGAACCCCGCGAGACAGTTACGCTTGTGATAAGAGAAAAAAAGGTGGAAGAAGTTTACGGGGAGCAAGGTGACCTTATCTTTCCTTATTCCGATGATCTTAATATGAAAATATATGAAGGAGGCAGAATAGTCGATGGTAAAAGGTCCGGAGGACAACAGGTCGGGACAGCAAGGACACTTTCGGGTGTGATGACTGCTTTAGAGGGATTAGATGGCGGGAATTGCATAATAGAAGATTTTAAACTCAGTAGTATAGGAGGATGTTTTTTTAACAGGTATTTATGGCAAAGAGCTAAAGGATATGAGAATAAGAGAGTAACAATGTTGGTAGAAGGAAATGAAGTATCGGGGATCTACGACAAGAAAGGGAAGAAATTATATCCCTTTCAAAATAATCTTATTTATACGGGGGCTGAGATAGTGAACGGAAAAAGATCGGGGGGTGAGCTGGCTTCTATGGCGATGAACAGGCAGTCCCTGGCGGGAGTACAGAGAGAATATCCCGATGCTGTCATAACCGATGTATTATTGGATTCTTACGGTGGATTAACTTGGGGAGGGGAAACTTACTGGGAAAGACGGCAGGGCTATGAAAACGCTAACGTGACCATTTTGAAGGAAGCAGGAGAATTGGTTGCCTGTTACGGACCGCAAGGAGAGCTTCTTTATCAGTTTAAAGGTATAATTGGCGCCAGGACGTTCAATTCTTTGCTGTATAACGGGGACCTGGAAAGGCTCATTACCCTTTTCGGGGAAAAGACCACGGTAAGGGTTCTATTCCGGTTTTTTGACGTTTTTACACCGGAAGAGCTGCAATCACATATTGACAGATATCGTAATTCTCTGTCCCGCAGGAAGAGGAATAATGTATTCAACGGAAGAGGAAAAAATAAGACCCTCAGGGAGGAGCTGGAGGTTTTTAACAGTATAGAGCTTTTCAGCGAAATTAAGGAAAAAGATATCGCGTCTATGGTCGAAGAAGAGCTTATTAAGCTTGTGTATCCTTATCTTGTCAGGGATCACCGATTCATTGAAGAGATCCGCAGCCAGGCTGATTCGGAAAATATAAGCCCTTTTTTAAGAGAATGTTATAGAAATACGGCGAGTTACTATGAAAAGATGATAAAATCCGAACTTAAGGGATTAAGCCGCGGGACATTCTTGAAATTCTATCAAAAAGTAGGTGCGCTATTAATACTGGAAAAAGAAAAGGTCATTCTGGGAGATGAGGCCGGTCTGGGCAAGACCGTTCAGGTCTTGGCTGCGGCCGTGAACGCTTATGAAGGTAAAGGCGCTCAAAAAGTTCTTATAGTATGTCCTCATATATCCAAAATAGATGTTTGGAAAAAACAGATAGCTACGCATTTGCGTGGAGAACAATCTGTTATGGTAATAAGTGAGTGTAATGCTCTTGATTCGAGAAAAAAACTCAAAATGGCACAGGAGTCACGGTTTCTTATCCTTAATTATGAGTTGTTGAGAGGAAGCAAGTCCGGCAGGCTTAAGGAAAGGATCAAATCACTGGGAGTGGATTTTATAGTAGCCGATGAAGCTCACAGGATACGGAACGACAGCTTGACAACAAGGGCGGTTTCTGAGTTTGATGCGCGGTACAAAGTCCTGGTGTCGGGAACACCCTTTGTCGGGCGGACATATGACAAACTGTTCTATCTTTTGCATTGGTTGTACCCCTCAAAATATAATTCTCTAAAGCAGTTCAGAAAAAAATATTGTAACGGGAAAATGAAAGAAAATTATCCAAAACTCAGATCTGAACTTGAAAGTATAATGATAAGAAGGTATTTAAATGATGTAATAAGCGAAATGCCGGATCTGAACATTATGGTAGAACCTGTAGAAATGGGAGCCGGTCAGATGCATCTTTACAGGGAGATAGAACAAAAAGTATACGAGGATTCGGAGGTGCCTATTGTAGCGCAGCTTAATTTGCTGAAAAGAGCGGCTATTGATACCGCTCTTCTTAACAGCCTGAAATTTACTGATGCTGTTTCGGGGGAGGAAGTTATCTGTGAACCGGGCTCGCATTTTGTAGTATTGAAAAAAACTAAATGCAATGTTGTCTTCGGGGAGAACGGGGACTTTAACGTAGCGTATAACAAAGGCCAGTTAAGATACGAGACCAGGTACAGGGATAAAAACGGTGTGTTTGAGATAGGGCCAAGGAGATATAAACTTAATATTGTCAGGGAAAGGGATAACGGTGCGGTGGAATATCTTGATTTTCGAGATACAAGGACCCGGGAGATGTCCAGGGTAAAATACAGCGCTGGAAAGATGGTCGTCAACGGGAATACCTTATATATTAAAGTGCGGGATAACGATGAGGCCGATATCAGATTCAAGCAGGGAAAAGAGAACATATCCGTTCTTTTGAGGGACAGTTCAAGCAGGAGGATTATAGATATAAAAGGCGGAATATATGATATAGAGATCAAGAGAA
>CAYMTI010000229.1:0-2948 GCA_964393315.1 uncultured Planctomycetia bacterium | reverse complement strand
CATTGTTGCTCCTTGAACATAAGAGAACATCTCCTGCACAATTGATTTAATCGTTGAACTAGGCATTTTGTAATCCACTATTTCTTTAAGATGTAAAGAAATAGGGAGAGGTGGATTATCAACGTATCCGTTTGAACCGAACATGACCCAATTCATTACTAGGGCGGCATACTCTTCATAGCAAGTTAGAAAGGAATGAATATTCTCGTTCTTTTTTAAAACAATAAATTCATCAATATCAATAAAGGCCAGCCACCTGAATTCCTCTCCATGATTATCAAGACAATGCTGATAAGCTTGCTGCTGAGGAGAAATACCTTTTATCTCATATAGTTGAACCAATCCACACTTTACATATCCGGCCAATGTTTCGCGTAGGGGAACCCTGCTCTCATTGTCATAAACAATAAATTTCTCAACACCAAGCATTGCATGATATTGAATCCATTCCTCTATGAAATAGTTTTCATCCCGGGCAATAGCACAAGCTCCGATATAGTTCATCACTGCTAACCTCATATTCAACTAATCAGTGTTAATCACTGATAACTACTACATGATTTTCAAACACATACTAAACACAGGGCACAATGACAATAATTATAATGCCACCATAAATGCTGCCGTAGTTTTGAAAAAACAACGTAGTAGATCTGCCGCTAGCGACAGTAATAGAAAAACTGAGGTCTTGAAGAATTTTCGTTTCGGGAAAGAGGTTGGAAATTGTAATACATATCAAAGAGAAACGAGCTCAATATCCGGTAAATTATCATACACGGCATCATAAGTATTATACGTTTCCAGCACTTGAACAACCAAGGGATGAGGCTCAGGCCAGATTTCAGGTAAATCAGCTTCTTCTTTTAATGAAAGTGTAAAGGCGAGTTGTTCAATCGGAGCATTAAATTGTGCGTCAACACCTATTTTATTACCCCGTGTATCTATTCGATACCAACCATATTTTTTTAAATATACTGCAACGAGACCATGCAGACAAAATGGGGCCCCATCACCTTTTAGGCTCAAACGCTGATAACAAAGACCAGCAGGAATTTTAGAAGCCCTGAGAAGAGCAACCAGAAGATGACTCTTGGCAAAGCAATAGCCAGTTCTGTATCTAAGGACGTCCGAAGCCTTACACGTTACCGGGTTCATTTCATAATCGGAACTATGTCTGACATTATCACGGACCCATTCAAAACATTTTTTTGCTATATGCTCGTCTTCCAGACCTGATAGTTCCAGCGATTCTAAAAGGCGTTGCACACCACTTTCATTAAAATCGATATATTTTGAACATTCCAAATATTGCACCATCATTTTGTAATCCATATTGATATACTCTAAAAAAGTTAGCTCAAGTTCTAAAATATTTCACAGAATAACCATAGAAAATATCTTATCAAATATACGTAAATATTAGCGGGGGCGATACAAGCCTGTTACAAGCAGGGATAGCGACTATCGGCATATATATTTTCTCTACATGGCTGCATGAAACAGGACATGAAATAGCAGCTAAGATGCTCTACGGGGCTGATAGCGTGAAATATCGCAAAATAGGAAGCGTATTTGTAAGCTTCCCGGGCAGGGTCGGCAGAGAATTTATGTTAATTTTTGCCGCAGGGCCGGGTATAAATTTTATTTTAAGTTTCTTATTATCGGGAGTGGGTCTGGTGACTCTTTTCCCCGGACTAGAGATATTACCTTTGAAATATACGGCAAATCTGATCTTTGCCGGAGCGGTTCTAATTACAGCGTCGTTTTTTACTTCTATGCCTATCGTTATAACTTCGATGTTTGGCAGTGCGAAGGGGGAGAAACTAGTTTCTGATTCATACCGGATATTGCAGTATATTATCGCGAGCCGGGAAAAAATAAAAGATGGGATGCCTCTGATATCTAAGCAGTATGTGATCGGAAAAATAGAAAAAGCCGGGTCTATGAGACTACGCTTGAAGGCAAAAGGCGAAAAAGCTCCGCTTGTACTTGAACTTGTTTCACGCGGACCGCCTCTCGGGGAGACAACAAAAGAAAAACAGAAGGCCGCGAACGGCATAATTTTCTCGGCGAAGGAACCTTACCGCTCATTCATAAAATACATATTAAAGTCGATGCCTAAAGGCGTTGAGCTGGTTACTTATAAGGATATACATAAGGATCTTTTCGGGTTTGCCTATCCCGGGGGAAGACTTATCGGACTTCACACTTCTCTAGCGGATGACCCTCTGGCGCTGTTCCATGAGATCCTGGAGTATTATGTAAGCGCCGGGCTCATAAGCGTGGAAAAACAGGATAACGTGATAGCCGTCACCGATCTTCATCGAAATTGGGTGATAAGGAAGATACCGGTAAGGGGCTCCGCGCTCAGGATAGCTGAAAAAGGTCCTGATGATCCTCATTATTTAATACGCGCTTTACAGAGGAGTATCTTCGGGAATGAAGATGTGAACTTAACTAAGAAAATAAAAAGAGCACAGGATAATACGATAGAGAATCGCGCCGAAAATAAAGAATTAGACAGGATATTCGCTTTGCCGTCGGCGGGAAAAGAACATTTTGCCGCGGGGAATTCTATTCTTCCGTATTTCAGGGCATGGGGTTCTGATATAAAAAAAATAGAAATTATAGACGACAATAGTTTTATGGCGGGATACAGGGACGGGATATTAAGGCTGTCTTTTCCCAACGTATTTTATGGCGCTAAAGGCGTTGAAGGCGAGATGAAAATATCGGCGTTCCGGTATCTGCTTGAAAATGTGCTGTTCAAAGAAGTATTATCGGAAATAACTGATGATAGGGAAACAGTCATGCAGGCGTCTAGATATCTTGTCAAGCGTCACGAAAGGTATAATTCCCGGGAAGGCGAGGGGAGGACACCTTTATTGGTTTTTTCCCGTTTGGAAAATTCGGTAAAAAGATTTTTACATAGTTCGGGGGTCAAGGAC
>CAYMTI010000228.1:0-2954 GCA_964393315.1 uncultured Planctomycetia bacterium | reverse complement strand
GAAGTATGAAACTTTTTTTTGAATCATTACGGACACCTTTTATTCTTTCGTAAATATCCTTTTCTTCCCATAGCTTTAGGATTTCCGGCTCCTTCTGGGGAAGATTGGCTTTCATCGAAAAATCGGTTTTTGGCAGATTAAGAGTATTTTTATAATTTTTCTTCCTGTTCTCTGCAGACATCACTATTCCTTTTTACAATTTATGATCATTTTTTGACCCTGTTAATTATACATAAAACGCGGCAATATTCCAGATAAAAGCTAATCTACATATCCTTTTAGGATAATATCGAGCTTTTTCTTTACCTCCTCGGATATAAAATCTCTATCGGTCATGATAGCGTTACTCAACGATTCTTTGCAGTAGCAGTTCCGATCACCCGGAAGTTCTCTGATCGTATTGGTTATGATCTTTTTGACTGTTTCTATATTGCTATTCATAGTTTCTAGTATCATCTCCACGGAAACATTCTCAACATCCGGCCCGAGATGCCAGCAATCGTAGTCCGTAACCATAGAAATAGGACAATAACATATCCCTGCCTCTCTTGATAGTTTGGCTTCAGGTAAAAGCGTCATCCCTATCACATCGATCCCCCAGCTCTTATAAAGATACGACTCAGCTTTAGTGGAAAAAGCGGGCCCTTCCATATTAACATAAGTACCTCCATCATGTATCTTTATCCCAAGGTCTTTATTGGTTTTGAATATGGCCTCTTTCATCTGGGCACAAACAGGATCAGCAAAAGGTATATGGACCGCTATCCCTTCTCCAAAAAACGTCATTTTTCTTGAGCAATTTGTTCTGTCAACAAATTGATCAACAAGTACGATATCCCGGGGCTTTATGTCTTCTTTAAGACTGCCCACAGCCGAAACTGAAAATATCCTGTCCACCCCAAGCTTTTTTAAAGCGTAAATATTCGCCCGGTTATTTATCTCCGAAGGAATGAGTCTGTGCCCTCTTCCATGCCTTGGTAAAAAGCATATTTCTTCGTCCTGTAACTTCCCTATCGTTATCTGATCGGAAGGGTCCCCGAAGGGAGTATCTACTTTACGTTTGTCAAGTATGGATATGTCTTCCAATTCGTATAGTGAACTTCCCCCGATTATCCCTATACTGCTCATATATCCCTCACCTCCAGAACTTTGTTCCTGTTAGTCTTTCCCTTGATTATCCTTATACAGCTTTTTCTGACATTATATTTCCCCGCCAAAATTTTTATCACTGCGGCATTCGCCTTTCCTTTATCCGGAGCGCTTTTCACATAAACTTTGTATATTCCGTCAACCTCTACAAGCTTTTCTTCCGAGGATTTAGGGTATACTTTTATTTCAACAGTAAATGCCATCAGCTTAACCTGAACGCAATTTGATAAAGAATATTAACCAGAACATTCCTCACAATATAAAGTATAATAAACGCTAATATGGGTGAAAAGTCGAGTCCGCCAACTGCAAGAGGAAGCCTTCTCAAAGGAGCAAGAACGGGTTCCGTTACCGCGTAAATGATCTGAACTATGTTGTTATAGGGATCCGCGTCGACCCAGGACAGGATTATTCTGATCACCAGAACAAAGTAAAAAACATTAAATAAAAGCGATATTAGCAGCGCCAATCCTTTTAATAATTCTCCAAAAATGAACATTGATCACTCCTCACATAGTTCGTTGGATTTTTTTTTAGCGGCAAAGACCGCTTCTGATATGACCTTATCCATAGCATTCCGGGCAAAAACATCTAAAGCCGCTTCGGTTGTCCCCCCTTTGGAAGCAACCCTTGATAGAAGATCTCCGGGACCGGATGCTCCTTCTTCTCTTAGAAGCTTGGCAGATCCGAAAAAAGTCTGCAAAACAAGTTCCTTGGCCTGGGAAGGTTTAAGCCCGTTCTCTTCTGCCGCTTTGATCAAAGCAGCAGCAATATAAAAAAAGTAAGCGGGACCGGATCCTGAAACCGCTGTCACAACATCCATGTCCGTTTCATCCACTTCAAGGACTTCGCCTATCCCCTGGAATAACCCGAAAACTAACTCTTTATTATTAACTTTATCATTAAATGCGATACAGGTGACCCCTTCGCCTATAACAGCCGGCATATTAGGCATGGCCCTTACCATTGCGGTTTCTATATTTAAACGATTGGAAAGAGAATCTAATCTGACACCTGCCATGACTGAAACTATCATAATATCTTCTCTGAGATTATCCCTGATCTTCGCGGCAAGAGATAAAAGATCCTGAGGCTTTACGCATAATATAATGACATCAGACAACGAAACAAGATCATCCAGACTGCACATCCGAACCCCGTCAATAGAATTCAAGGGCAAAGCTTTGCTTTCATCAAGGTCGTTGATCAAAATTTCATTGGAACATCTTTTCCCTGAATTTATTATTCCGCGGACAATGGCTGATCCCATATTACCGCATCCTATTACACCTATTTTTTCCTCACCCATAATGTTTTCTCCCTTTTGGCAATAATTGAAATTATCATAATTATATATTGTTGTCAATTCAATGATAAGAATCTTTTGCTGGACCAGCGGCGGTCATTCTAATATTGATTAAAAAACTTGTAGCTTCTTATTGAAGACTATTTCACTATGAGAAAAGAATATTTTTACTGTTTCAGATCACCGAATATCCGAAACCCGATCGATATTTTTGCCTTAGCGTCATAATTCCTTTATAAATAACAGGTTACGGAATAAAAACTTTCTATGACGATTATTTTGATACCGACATCGGTATATGATCTATTCGGTAAAATTTAGATAAAATAGAAAATGTTTTCTGGCGAAACTATTTATTTGTAAGATAAAATGAAAAAATTTAATACGTCAAATTAACCTTAACGCCAGATTCCCTTTTATTTCATCTATTGCGACATCTGTTGAATGTGTTTTTTCGGCGTTAATATTTTGATATTATGATCTGTAACTTTTAGGTCAA
>CAYMTI010000227.1:0-2954 GCA_964393315.1 uncultured Planctomycetia bacterium | reverse complement strand
ATGCTGGCCATATTTTTTATCGAAACCGTAAGGCCCTGGAGGATTCCCGCAAAAGGGGAAAAAAGTGAACCCGCGTTTAAGTCAAGGATAATAGCTGCGGTTAAACCGTTAAAGCCTCTAATCGAAGACCCCGCGGGAAAGCAGTTATTGCAAGTCTTCCTGGAGAAGGATAAAATAAAAAGGATAGGAGAAGAACTGGAAGGACTTGAACTTCCGTTTGATAAATTCAACATAAGAATATTTAATAAGGACAATTGCTATACGCAGGGGGCGAAAAAGTGGGAAGAGATCGGAGAATGTTTTTTCAAAATAGTACCCGCGGAAAGGATAGAAGAGGCAGGAGCTTTTAATGAAACTGAAAGGAAAAAAATGGATTTGTTAGAACAGGTTAAAGTCCCGGATCCGGAATATGAACCAGAGGAATTTGCATTGTATCTTATTTTGAGACAAATATCAAAGTTCAGGATAAAGGAAGCCGTCCGTTTGTTCTTAACCGAAAAAGGGATGAAAGGTCCGGAAGAGAATAAGCGGATAGCGGTTAGTATCGGCAACGCTTTTATTGCCCGGAGGGTTAAAAATAGCGCCAAGGGAGAGGAACTGAAAATTTTTATCGAAGAATTAAACAGAGCTTTTTTTGAGTTTATGCCTGGCGGGGACGAGATGGTCCAGAATGCCCGGGATGTACAGCTTATCCTGGGGCAGG
This sequence comes from uncultured Planctomycetia bacterium, assembly GCA_964393315.1. Lineage (GTDB taxonomy): Bacteria > Omnitrophota > Gorgyraeia > Tantalellales > Tantalellaceae > CAYMTI01. The sequence goes on along the minus strand of CAYMTI010000227.1, from coordinate 2,251 downwards.
CGGTAACAATTATGAGCTGGATAGACAGAATGGTTCCCTGGGCCGGGAATATAAGATTAACAGCGGAAGAAGATAAAATGGTGACAAGCAAAAAGGGAAAAAGTTTTATTGATAAAAGTACGTTGCCAACGGGAGTAAATGAAGTAAAGGAAGAAGGCGCCGCTGGATTTTTCTGGAGAGGAACAGAAGGCGTTAAGAAAATAGGCGAAAATATAATAGAGGACGTTATTGATAAAAAATCCGGCAGTTACAAAAGACTTGCTCTCATGAGGGAGCAAATGATCCTTTACTTAATGGATCATGGTTTTATTTCAGTTCCGGGAAAACTTAAGCAGGCTACTGATTCCAAAAGAATAACGACTATACATGAAACGGCCTTTCTTAACGATCTTTTGCCGCTTTCCAGCCAGGCTACTAGTACCGGCCCTGGGCATTTTCAGGGGAATAGCCTGGATATTAAATATGTAACCGGAGGCCGTGGATTACAGATAAACGTTCTTTATAACAATAAGAATGAGATCGTTGATGTTTTGTTGCAGCGGTTACATTATGGGAGCTGGACGCTGGCGCTTCCTGGATATGTTGATTATATGGTAAATTTGGGGGGGTTGAGATTTAATGATATATCAGTGGCTTTGACCGATGGAGAAGCCGCAAAATTCAATCCCAAATGGGAAGAAATAAAGAATGCGGAAATAAAACCGGAAGTGGCGCCGGTAATGGCGCTAAAGCTTAAAGATGGAGGATCTGTCCTCGGGTGGAAGTTAATAAGAAATAGAAAAGCAGAAGATGTCGAAATAAGAGAGCTATCGCAAAGAAACTACGAAAAGGCGATGGAAAATAAATTAGGACTTGCACATTTATACCAGTGGGAACTTTCAGACGGGGCAGTCCGGGTAGATGAACTGGTAAGAGTATTTGCGCAAGCTTCGGAAAGGAGCGTAAAAGAAGCCCAGCCAATTGATGTACCGTTTTACGGGGAGGATAAAGTCTCTGCGGTTGAAAGCGAAGAGGTATCTTTTAATATGAGATCCGGGATCGATTTTCTGATCTCGCATAACGAGAAATTCCTGGAGACGATGTTTAAAGATGAAACAAAGATAAGCACGCTGTTAAGGATAGCGGTAGAAACCTTAGAGCAGAATAAAGGGACCGGAATGATCGATTTTCTGAAAGACCTGGGGGCTACATCCAAGTTCCATATACAGTTATATTCCACGCAGGAACCCCTTCTTGAAGTCCAACAGGATGTTTATGATAAATACGGATTTCCGGTTATAAAAGCTGAAGATCTTAAGAACAGGACAAGAGCGAATACTTTAACCGTATTGCCGGTAGAAAAAGGAGAAACTTTTTCTCAAAGCGAGGCAAATGTATGCTGGACAAAACTGGGCAAGCTGTCTCCCGGGCGGAAATGTACTCCGGGAGATACTATTATTCTCCCTGTAGGATATAATTATGATCAGGCGGGAGTCGTCAGAAGTATTCTTCTGGGGCTCAGACTTTGTCAGATATCGGATAAAAAATATACCCAGGATAATCCTTTTGTTGCCGAGACGTATCAGCATTACAGGATGTTCTGTTTAGCTCAGGGGCTGGATGAGGAACAGTTCACTCTAACAAAAGAGGATATTTACAATTTGGCCGGAGCGGCGGGGATAAAAGAATTTACGTCTTCTTTGAACATTTTAATACGGTTCTTGCCTATTTTGCCGTACAATGTCGAAGAAATGAGGGATATACATGAACGTGCCAGAGAAGTCCTTATAAGAGCATAAGTACTTTATAGGATTTTATGGAGGGAAGTTGGAATAAAAAAGCCGGACGATACGTCCGGCTTTTTTATTATGGTACGATAATTTAAAGCTATTAAGCGGAAGAGCTTGCCAAATATTAACTTACCAGGTAGTCTTGGGTATATATGAATTAACAATAATGTTAATCCGGAAGTTTATATGGAGACTTTCGGAAAAGCGTATTTTATGGAAAGATTAAGGAAAGCAATATTTTATACTCTTGCCGCGGGATATATAGTTTTTTGTCCTTTGCTTCTTCTTTATGCTTTTGGGTTTATACTAAGACCTGAGGGACTGGTCAAAACCGGATTGATCTATCTGGCTACGCTGCCCCCGGAAGCGGATATCCTTGTTGACGGTAAAAGTAGCGGCGAAAAAACACCTGCAGCTATCAGAGGCCTTAATCCGGGGAAATATGTTGTGGAAATAAGTAAACCCGGGTATTTGAAATGGGA
>CAYMTI010000226.1:0-2970 GCA_964393315.1 uncultured Planctomycetia bacterium | reverse complement strand
GAGATAATTAATTCCTCAATGAGGATCATGAAAATAAATACTATTGATATGTATATGATGCACAATGCCGGGGATCTTTACGCATTTAACGGATGTGTGGTAAAAAATCTTATAAAGGCTAAAGAAGAGGGATTGATAGGGACCATAGGCGCGAGTGTTTACTATCCTGAAGAGGCCGCGACAATTCTGGATATAGAGGAGATAAAAGCCGTACAACTTCCTTTTAATGTATTTGATACAAGATTTTATTCTTCAGGGATCCTTGATGAGCTAAAAAAAAAGGATAAAGTTATATTCGCCAGAAGTGTTTTTCTGCAGGGGCTTTTTTTTCTTGAAGAGAGAAAAGCCGAAAAAAGGATACCGGAGTCGGGGGTATTTGTGAAAAAAATTTCCGATTTAGCCGAAAAAATGGGTATGAAGGTAGATGAATTAGCAGTAAGATTCTTGAAAAGTTTTCCGGAGATCGATAGCCTGGTTCTCGGAGCGGAGACAGTGTCCCAGGTACAAAGGAATTCTGACCTGGTGAAAAAGGATGGATTCCACCCAGAGGAAAAAAAGAAAATAATTGAAATTTTTTCTCAAGTCCCCGAGAGGATTTTTTTGCCGATAAAATGGGAGGATAAACCATGAGCATAAAGGACCAGTTCAATCTACAGGATAAGGTCGCGCTGGTAACCGGCGGAGCAGGATATTTAGCTGAGGCTATTTGCGCTACTTTAGCTGAAGCCGGAGCGAATGTAGTTGTAAGTGATATCGACATTAAAAAAGCGGATAGAAGAGCTAAAGAACTTTCTGAGTTTTACGGGATACAGACTATAGCCTGTGAAATGGATATTTCAAATAAAGATTCGGTTAATAACACTATAGAAAAAATTATGGGAAAAATGGGAAGAATAGATATTCTCGTAAATAACGCCTATTTCGGTTCAATGGGCACAATAGAGGATATGTCTGATGAAGACTGGAAAAAAGGTATTGATGGAACGATCAATGGAGTTTTCAGATGCACTCAAGCTGTGATACCGCATATGATAAAGGGGTCTATATTAAATATAGCCTCAATGTACGGTATGGTTTCACCTGATCCGGGTGTTTACGGCAATTCAGGGCTTAATAATCCGCCTAATTACGGCGCCGGTAAAGCCGCGATAATTCAATTTACAAAATATTCGGCCTGTCATCTAGCGGCAAAGAGTATCAGAGTTAATTCCATTAGTCCCGGGGCATTTCCCTCGGATAAAGTTCAAAAGAATAAAGTTTTCATAGAAAGTTTGAATAAGAAAATACCGATGGGACGTATCGGTACCCCGGATGATCTGAAAGGTGCGGTTCTATTTCTGGCTTCGGACGCATCTGAATATGTCACAGGGATAAATATTCCTGTGGATGGGGGCTGGACAGCATGGTAATGGATAAAAAGGTCAAGACAGTTGCGATTATACAGGCAAGAATGGGATCGACCCGCTTGCCGGGGAAGAACATGATGGATCTTTGTGGAAAGTCTGTTCTTACCAGGGTCATAGAAAGGACTAAATACGCCGTGGAAATAGATGAGATCTGTGTGGCGACAACTACGGATCACAGAGATGATATTATAGAGGTGGAAGCGGTAAAGAACGGTGTTTTTGTGTTCAGAGGACCGGAAGATGACGTTCTGGATCGTTTTCTTAAAGCGGCAGATCATATGCAGGCGGATTATATTGTTAGGATAACCGCGGATAATCCATTGACCTCCCCCGAGTATATCAATAAATGTTCTTTAATCGTACGGGAAAAGGCGGTAGATTTCGCGGCAATGGTAAATGTCCCTTACGGTTCAAACGCTGAAGCCGTCAGGACAGATGTGCTGCGATCCATATACGAGCGTTCGGATCCGGGAGACAAGGAACATGTAACTTCTTATTTCTATAAGAATGAGGACAAATATAATATCTCTAAACTTGAGCCCGATGATAAAGAAATGCGGCCGGATATAAGGATAACTCTGGATACGAAAGAGGATTATGATCTTTTACAGGATGTTTTTGAGCATTTCAGGGATATCGAAACACCGCTTATCAGATTAATGGATGTTATTGATTATCTGGATTCAAAAAAGGATGAACATGAAAAGAGGGCTTAAATTATGGTCAGATAACGGGTGGTATGCCGGCAAAGCCGGAGAATTATATTCCGACGGGATTTATGAATATATTGAGCTGTATTGTGTCCCGGGTACATATGAGGATTATATAAGAACCTGGGAAAGTCTTAAAATTCCGTATATTATACACGCGCCTCATTCTTCTCACGGTCTTAATATGGCGGATATGAAGAAAAAAGAATTGAATATGGCACTTTATACCGAAAGCCGAAGATTCGCCGATACTCTTGAATCGCCTTATATAATAATCCACCCGGGAATAATGGGCGGTCATAGTTCGGTAATTGAACAGTTCAATATGATCAGGGATGAAAGGATTTTGATAGAAAATAAGCCTTATCTGGCAATGAATAAGAAAGATATATGCGCGGGCAGCGTTCCGGAGGAAATAAGCTCCTATCTAGCGGATACCGGTGCGGGTTTTTGTCTGGATATAAATCACGCGTTCAATGCCGCAAAACATAAAAATGTTGATTTTATGGAAATGCTGGACTTGTTCACGGGACTTAAGCCTTCAGTTGTCCATATATGCGGTATTGATTCCCGATTTGATGTGGATAATCATATTCATATGTGGGAAGGCGATATACCAATGGATGAAGTCGTTGATAAAGTCATAAGTTCGGGGGCCGAGTTCTGGACACTTGAAACACCTAAAGATTCAAGGTCCGATCTTGATGATTTTTTGGAAGATGTTAAATTTTTCGAGTGTCTTCTTAAGGAGAGGTCATGAAACGGATAAAAATCGGGAACAAGGCTATAGGCAGCGGGAGCCCGACTTTCATTATAGCGGAAGCGGGAGCTAATTGGAAATATACAAGCAGTAT
>CAYMTI010000225.1:0-2979 GCA_964393315.1 uncultured Planctomycetia bacterium | reverse complement strand
ATCCAGCCTTGGGCAACGCCCACGCATTCTCCCCTTTAAAGGTCTGCGGATCAGACACAACTTTAAGGGGGTATTGGTCTCAGGAAAAGGGGGAACATACTTCCCCCTTTTCCTGAATAAAAGAAAATAGCATAATTTATATGTCCTATAGGAAAGGGGTGACAGCGAAGGAGCGCAAAGGGCTTATTGTTTCTTTATCGTTCCTTTTCTCTCCGGAGCGTCAAGAGGGGAAAACCTTGGTTTTCCCCTATGACCTTCCGAAATACCAAAAAGCCCGGCTGTAATATTAGCCGGGCTTTTTAATATATAGTAAGTGGGGTGAGCGATGTGGATCGAACCCACGACAACCTGAGCCACAGTCAGGCGCTCTACCAACTGAGCTACGCCCACCACAATATATTTTATGGTACGCCCGGCAGGATTCGAACCTGCTACCCTCTGCTTAGAAGGCAGATGCTCTATCCAAGTGAGCTACGGGCGCACTACTATTTCAAGAATGGTGCGGATGAAGGGACTCGAACCCCCACGGTAAAACCACTGGCTCCTAAGGCCAGCGCGTCTGCCAATTCCGCCACATCCGCTTATTTAAAAGATCGTTATTCCCGCTAAAAAATGGTCGGGAAGGTGGGATTCGAACCCACGACCCCCTGCTCCCAAAGCAGGTACGCTAGCCAGACTGCGCCACTCCCCGTTCAAACAACATCTTGATTTTAAAATATCCGATGACCGAGTTTCTAATTATATCAATGCCTTTTTTTTAAGTCAAGAATTTATATAACGTCAAAGAGGCGGGATATTTTCCCGCCTCTTTGACGTTACTGCCAAGCTCCATATATTTTTATTCCCGTGATTACCTTTCGCTGGCTTTTGTGTTGACAGAAACAACAAATTCCGAGTCAACTCTTACATCCAGGGCAACGGCCTTATCACAATATTCTTTCGCTTTCGAGTAATCTCCTTTATAATAATTGGAAATGGCCAGCGTATAGAACGCCATGCCATTATCAGGTTCGATCTCAATGACCTTCTTCGACCATTCTATAGCTTTATCTAGATCTCCTATTTCACAATAAACTCCGGCAAGATTTATCATAGCGGAAGTATATTTATCATCAATTTTCAGTGCGCTTTCATAATGATATATTTCTCCGGCTTTATTATCTTCCCTGCCCATTATCAATGCTAAATTGAAATGAGCCTCTTTCAACCCGGGATTGGAATTCAAAGCCTTTTGATAATTATATTTTTCTTTCTCCGTATCCCCTTTAAACCCGTAAATAACACCCAGGTTATAGTAAGCGTCCGCGAATCCCGAATCCAGCTTAACGGCCGCTTCATATTCTTTTATAGCTTCATCATATTTCCCCGTAATGCCATAAAGAACACCTAATTGATAATGCCCCTTAATATACTCCGGATAGGTCATTACCGCTTTCTTGAGTTCTTCTATCGCCTTCTGAGATTTATCTGCTGCATTATAAACTCCCGCGAGATTATAACGAGTTTTATATAGGTCCTCGTCCAGTTCCAACGCCTTTTTATAACATTTTATCTCTTTTTTGATCTCCCCTTTTTCGCCGTAACACACTCCCAGATCGGCATACGCTTTAGCGAAAAGAGGATCCGTCTCTATAGCTTTTATATAAAAGAACATTTCCTGGTCAATGTTATTGAGTTTGTCGTATATAACCCCTAAATTGTAATATATCTGGGCGGATCCGGGGTCTATTTCAATGATCTTCAAATTTTCTAATATGGCAAGATCATATTTTTTTCTGATCGTATATATTATTCCCAAAGCGTAATGAGCGTCAATAAAATTGGGAGCTACGGACAATGTTTGACGGAAATACTTTATCGCCGTGTCATAGTCTCCTTTAAATGCCGAGGCTACCCCGATATTATAATAAGATTCAGGGCAATTGGGCTGAACCCGGATCACGTTTCTAGAATGTTCTATGGAACGGTCATATTTTCCCCGCGCTATATATACTATCGCCAGATTAAAATTAGCATCTACAAAATATTTTTCTGAGTTTATTGCCCGAAGAAAAGCTTTTTCCGCTTTTCCAAAAGAGCCCATAGCGCTGTACGCTACTCCTAGATTGTAATAAGCACCGGCATAATTCGGATCAATTTCTACCGCCTTGATATAACTTTCTATCTCATCGTCTGTCCTGCCCAGTTTCCCAAAAGCAAAACCCATGTTATTATAAGCTTCCACATAATCCGGATCAATTTTAAGGACTTTACGGTATTGCTCTATTTCTTTTTCATATTCGCCCATAATACCGAAAAGAACCCCGGAATTATAATAAGCGTCCGCATAATCATTGTCGGCTTTTATGGCCTTATCATATTCCTCGATAGCCTCGGGATACATCCCTTTTAGGGAGTATAATATACCGAGATCGTTATACGTATCCGCCGATCCGGGATTTAATTCCAATGCAGTCAAAAAAGTTCCTATACTTTTATTGATATTCCCATTGCTCGCGTACATCAAACCAAGATCATATTGTGCCTCAAAAAAATCAGGGTCTAGATATACCGCAGACTGGAATCTGTCCAAAGCTTCTTTATGATCTCCCTTGAGAAAAGCGGTAACAGCCTTGTTAAAATGCACCTCGGCAAGATCGTGATTTTTCTCAGGCGTTCTCTTCAATGTAGAAAAAAGTTTTTCTTTGAATTCGGGATCGATCGACATGGTTGCTGCGGAAGGAACAGAAACGCTTTTGATCTTTTCTCTGACAGACAATCCGTTTATCTTTAGATTTACATCAGGGTAACAAGCAACGGAAGCAAACAGCATATCCGCAAAAACAATAACCGTAAAAAAAAATATAACCGCTATTGTAGACCTTCTACTACCCATTAAACCCCCGTTATACGGCCAGATAACTTTCTTTTATTTTTAACAAATACACGTTTTAGTGTACCATATGTATTAACCGAAATCAACGAAATTGAAGAAATATA